>JAZRUQ010000039.1:0-2190 GCA_045652605.1 Erysipelotrichaceae bacterium | reverse complement strand
AAAGACTCAATGTCTGGTTCATTTGAAGATTTGAATGTTCCGCCTACTTTGATTTCATTTGCAATCACAAAGGCGGAAGCAAGTGAAGTCATGACACCTGAATTGAAAGATGCAGGTCATACATTAGTTGAAATCATGCTTCCTAAAGATCAGTTCCATGTGTATGACTTTGATGTACTGAAAGCACAGTATGATGCAGTGACTAACCTGATGAAGGAAGGTAAAGTGTATAGTGCTTATACTGTGAAAGACGGGGGAGTTTTAGAAGCAGTCTATAAGATGGCTTTTGGTAATGCGATTGGTGTTGAACTGAATACAGAATTGTCTACATTGATTCATAAGAACTATGGTCATCTGATTCTGGAAGTTGAAAACGATGATGTTGTAACATGGGCACATACACGTATTATTGGTCATACAAACAATTCAGGTACAGTTTCTTACCAGAATGAATCGGTAAATCTTGATGAAGCATATGGCTGGTATGAAGGTGTGCTGGATAGTGTTTATCCAACAAAACAGCAGGCCACAACAACTGAAGTGATTGTAAAAGACTGTCATGAACGCTCATCGCTGGTAGCGAAAAAAACATATGAAACTGTTCAGGTTGCAATTCCTGTTTTCCCAGGAACAAACTGTGAATATGATTCAAAACGTGCATTTGAAAAAGCAGGTGCTGAAGTTGAACTTGTATTAATCAGAAACAAGACTGAAGCAATGCTGAAAGAATCGATGGAACAGCTGGAAGCTGCTATCCGTAAAGCACAGATTGTCATGATTCCAGGTGGATTCAGTGCAGGAGATGAACCGGAAGGTTCAGGCAAGTTCATCGCAACAGTACTGAGAAATCCGGCAATTAAGGAAGCAATTACAGATCTTCTGGAAAACCGTGATGGATTGATGATTGGTATCTGTAACGGATTCCAGGCACTTATTAAACTGGGCTTGCTGCCTGACGGATACATCAAGGAAATGGATGCAGAAGATGCAACATTGACATTCAATACAATTGGACGTCACTTGTCTCAGATGGTTGAAACACGCATTGCATCTGTGAAGTCTCCATGGTTGGCAAATGTAAACGTAGGTGATATTCATCGAGTACCGATTTCTCATGGAGAAGGACGTTTTGTAGCTCCTGCAAAAGTACTGCAGGAACTGTTTGACAATGGACAGGTGTTCACACAGTATGTTGATGAAAATGGTCAGCCAACAATGGTATCACCATACAATCCGAACGGATCAATGTGTGCAATAGAAGGTATCGTTTCCAAAGATGGACGTGTACTTGGTAAAATGGCTCACAGCGAACGTCAGGGTGAAAACCGTAATAAAAACATTTACGGTGAAATGGACCAGAAACTGTTTGAAGCTGGTGTCAACTATTTTAAAAAAGCAAAATAATAATTTGAGATTTATATTTTAATACAAAAGGCAATTCAACTGAATTGCCTTTTGTACATGCTTATGGTGAAGAATATCAGAAAAGATTAAATGGTTTGATGAGTTTTTCTATCTTACATTTATGATAAAATATAGATGAAAGAGAGGAAAATCGATGAGAATAAGAGATGCTGAACTTAAAGATGCAAAACAATTGGATAAACTGTTGTCAAAATTGATACAGTATGAGTCACAATATGATAGCAATCTTGTTCACGATTGTATAATCGAAGACAATTACTGCAATCGAATCGGGCTAGATGGACATAAACTGATACTGGTTGAAGAAAATGAAGAAATCATGGGGTATTTGTATGGATTTATTTATCACGTTCCAGGTGTATACAAATCGCCAATTGCAATTGTCGATTCATTGTTTGTTGATGAAAATCACAGAAGAAAGGGTTATGCAACCTTGCTTATGAAAGTATTTCGAAATTTTGCGATTGAAAAAGGAGCATGTCAAATTGAACTCAAAGTAGTTTCTGAGAATAGACCTGCGGTTGATTTGTACAACAAATTGACATTTATGGAAACCAAAAAATATATGAAAATTAAACTTTAAATCGTTATTGATTTGTTGATAAAAACAAATTTGTGATGTTGATGAAAAACTTCCTAGGAAGCTTTTTTCTTTTGATTATTTAAATTCATGTTGAAATCAACCATATGAAAACGATTACATGAAAAAATATTAAAAAAATTACAAAAAATGTAAAAAAGTTGTTGACAAGTGTATTGGATGTT
>JAZRUQ010000038.1:0-2050 GCA_045652605.1 Erysipelotrichaceae bacterium | reverse complement strand
ATCGCGAACTTCCCATTCGTGCTGATTATGTTGGCAAAAATGTACCGACTTCAGAAAGAGAAGACATTCGTGTTCGTCTGAATGAGATTGATGGTACAGATGGTGTTGTATTGATTGAAGAAAGAGACAGAAAATAGTTCTGTTTCTTTTTTTTAGGTTTGTAAAGTGCTACAATAAACATAGATGTGGAAGTGATAAGATGGTTTTTTTGGATGTGTTGTTTCCAGTACATAAGATGCTGAAAAAAGAAGACATAATAGGAGATATTCCAGCCAGCAGAGAAGTCGTTAAGAAGACCTTTGATATTGCATGGCCAAGTGCACTGGAAAGTGTGTTTATTGCCTTGATTGGTGCTGTCGATATGATGATGGTAGGCAATCTTGGAAAAGAAGCGATTTCTGCAGTAGGGATTGTCACTCAGCCGAAATTTATTGTTTTGGCTCCGATTCTTGCGCTGAATATCAGTGTCAATGTTCTGGTTGCCCGAAGAAAAGGGCAGAAAGATAAAGAATCAGCGAATCTATATCTTCGTCAGGCTTTGATGATCAGTACGCTGGTGGCATTTGTTCTGTCTTTGACTGCAGGGATTTTCTCTAAGGAACTGCTGCTTTTTGCCGGGGCAAATGATGATTATCTGCATCTTGCCATACCGTATTTCAGATACATTCTGATTGGGAATTTCTTTTATTCAGTTGGCTTGACGATGACGGCTGCACAGCGTGGTGCAGGCAACACGAAGATTTCTATGAAGACCAATCTGGCTGCCAATGTGGTCAATCTGTTCTTTAATGCGATGCTGATCAACGGTTTGTTTTTCTTTCCTCGTTTAGAAGTTACAGGTGCTGCCATTGCAACGATGATTGGTAATATTGTGTCCTTCTGTATGGCGTTGTATTCAGTGACGCGCAAAGGGGGATTTCTGGAACTTTCCATCAAGGATAAGTGGTCTGTTGATTTACAGGCTATGAATGATATCTTTATTATTTCAAAGAGTTCTCTGGTTGAGCAGATTTTTCTGCGCATTGGATTCTTTACATATTCCAAAGCAGTTGCATCACTTGGAACTGTTGATTTCTCTGCCCATCAGGTCTGCATGAACATCATGCATATTTCCTTTGCGATAGGGGATGGTCTGCAGATTGCATGTACATCTTTAGTTGGTCAGTCTTTAGGGGCAAAGCGTCCGGATATGGCCATGATTTATGGCAAAGTTTCTCAGCGTATAGGCATTATGATGGCGATTATGACGGGTCTTGTGATCACTGGATTAAGAAGTGAGCTGTTGAGTTTCTTTACAAGTGATGCTGATGTCATACTGGCAGGAAGCATACCGATGATGATTATTTCGGTGACTGTTCTTTTCCAGATTCCTCAGGTAATTGTAGTGGGTTCGTTAAGAGGAGCAGGGGATGTCAAGTTTGTCGCAATGATGATGCTGATCAGTGTTACGCTGGTGCGTCCTATTCTGGCCTATGTTCTGTGTTATCCAGTAGGTCTTGGATTAATTGGTGCATGGCTGGCGCTGCTTTTGGATCAGATTACTCGTTTTACGTTAAGTTTTGTTCGATATCATCAAGGACATTGGACAAAAATTCATTTATAGACGGCAGAATATGCCGTCTTTTTTCGTGTGTTTTTTCACAAGTTGTAAGCGCTTTGAAAAAACAGGGTTTTCCAGTAAAAAAGCATTTAAATCATTTTTCAAAAAGAGTATAATAGGATTGCTAGTAAATTATTTAGGAGGTTACTATGTCAAAAACATTCATGTCTATGGATGGTAATACAGCTGCTGCTCATAACGCCTATGCGTTTACAGAAGTTGCTGCGATCTATCCAATTACACCATCATCTCCAATGGCTGAAGTTGTAGATGCATGGTCAACACAGGGCCGCAAGAACATTTTCGGAACTACAGTGAAGGTAGCTGAACTGCAGTCTGAAGGTGGTGCTGCTGGTGCGGTTCATGGTGCTCTGCAGGGTGGTGCTCTGTCAACAACATTCACTGCTTCTCAGGGACTTCTGCTCATGATTCCAAACATGTACAAGATGG
>JAZRUQ010000037.1:0-9735 GCA_045652605.1 Erysipelotrichaceae bacterium | reverse complement strand
CAAGTTGCTTTGGTTATTATTCTGACTCGCGCAGGACTTACTTTGGATATCTCTGATTTACGCAAGATTGGCAGACCAGCCATTTTGATGAGTTTTGTACCGGCTTGTTTTGAGATTTTAGGTACAATGCTGATTGCACCTGTGATGTTTGATATGACTCTGCTTGATGCTGCTCTAATGGGAAGTGTCATCGCAGCAGTTTCGCCTGCTGTAGTGGTACCACGCATGATTAACTTGATAGAGCAAAATAAGGGAACTGAAAAGGGAGTTCCTCAATTGATTCTTGCCGGAGCATCAGTAGATGATGTCTTTGTTATTGTGATTTTTACTGCTTTATGTGGTTTATGCTCATCGGAAACAGTATCATTGGCTGCTTTTGTTCAGGTTCCAGTTTCAATCGTTTCGGGAGTTTTTTTGGGGGCTGTATGCGGAGTACTATTGAGCAAAATCTTTAAGTTTGTTTCAATGACAACAATGACACAGTTCTTACTTCTTATCTGCAGTTCTTTTCTGCTTCTGGAAATTGAAAACCTTCTGGGAAGCTTTTTTCCGTTTTCAGCATTGCTTGCAATCATGAGCATGGCATTGATGATTCGTCATCAAAGTGCTAATCTTGCTGCTTCTTTGAAATTGAAATACAATGCATCATGGATCATTGCGGAAATCTTTCTGTTTGTGCTGGTGGGAATCAATGTGGATATGCGATATGCGCTTTCAGCAGGGGGACTTGCTGTTGTGCTTGTGCTTGGTGCAATGATTTTCCGTATGTCAGGGGTTGCTGCATCTTTGGTGAAAACATCATTCAATCAAAAAGAACGCATGTTCTGCATGCTGGCATACACACCCAAGGCAACTGTGCAGGCAGCCATAGGTGCTATTCCTTTGGCTATGGGACTTGAGTGTGGTGAACTGATCATGACAGTATCTGTCATTTCCATCTTGTTGACTGCTCCATTTGGAGCTATTTGCATTGATCATTTTTCAGATGTTTTATTGGGTGATGGTGATCGTTTATGATGATTTTATATCCTATTGTTTTCGCAATCATGATTTATCAGCTGATTCAATGCATCAGAATTCAAAAGGACTGGGTTGTTCTGTTCTTGTTGGAAATTTCTGCAATCATGGCTGCATTTATATTAACCATGATTTATGAAAATTTGCCTGGATTTGGCTTTATGCCTGGGTTAAGTTATCTTTATGAAATCGTGGTCAGTTTCTGTGCTGGAGCAGTTTTTTCTCTGGTTTTTATCGTTTCTGTACTCGTGTATTTCTTCACAAAATCAAAACGCCGAAATGCGATAAAATAGCTTAATTTTTCTATACTTTGTGAGCAAAAGTGATGTTTTAACAAATAAAAACATGTTAGAATAAAGATACAAAGTAAGGAGGTTTTTTATGGGTTACTTTGAAGGCAAAACAGTGATTGTGACAGGTGGAGGAAGAGCAGTATTAAGTGATGGACGTTGTGGTTCAATCGGGTATGGTATTGCGACAGCTTTTGCGAAAGAAGGTGCAAATCTTGTCTTGACTGGTCGCAACATGAAAAAACTGACAGATGCAAAAGAGGAGCTGGAAAGATTGTATGGTGTAAAAGTTCTGGCACTTCAGGGTGATGTCAGCGCAGGACAGGACAATGAGGCAGTTGTACAGAATGTCATCAATCAGACAATTGAAACATTTGGTGATATTCATGTTCTGATCAACAATGCTCAGGCATCTGCATCCGGTGTAACACTGGCAGATCACACAACAGAACAGTTTGATTTGGCTATGTATTCTGGTCTTTATGCAACTTTCTACTATATGAAAGCATGTTATCCGCATTTGAAAAAGACAAAAGGAAGTGTGATTAACTTTGCATCAGGTGCTGGACTTTTCGGTAACTTTGGACAGAGTGCTTATGCAGCTGCAAAAGAAGGAATTCGTGGCATGAGCCGTGTTGCTGCTACAGAATGGGGCAAAGATGGCATTAATGTGAACATTGTTGCACCACTGGCATGGACTGCACAGCTTGAAAATTGGGCCAATGCTTATCCTGAAGCATTCAAGGCAAATGTTAAGATGCCTCCTATGGGCTATTATGGTGATGTAGAGCAGGACATTGGACGTGCATGCGTTGCACTGGCTTCCCCAGATATGAAATACCTCAGTGGTGAAACACTCACTCTCGAAGGCGGAATGGGTCTTCGACCATAAATCATTTAATCTGGTGGTAAACAAATCTTTGTTTACCACTTTTTTATATGAAAGCAAGAAACGAATAATGCTATTGACCTATATTGAGTATAAATTATTCAAAAAGCTATCATAAATACAGATATTTTGTAAAGATTGATACAGTATTTATGTGAAAACATTGTCATTTAGATAAAAATGGAATAAAATAATAGAACAGATTGAATCGCGCTCAATCTGATAGATTAATGTCAAAAGGGAGGAAAGACTTATATGAAAAAGTTTTTGACATTGGCATTGGCTGTACTGATGATGATCAGCATGGCTGCATGCTCAACACCTACAGTTGACGAAACACCTAAGACTCAGGATACTTCTATTTCTGGTACATTTACTGGATCTTCAGCAGGTATGCAGGGTACTGTAACTGTTGAAATGACAGTTGAAGGTGGTCAGATTACTAATGTTGCTGTGGTAGAAAGCAAGGAAAGTGCACACGTTACTGACGTAGCAATCGCACGTATTCCTGCACAGATGGTTGAATTCCAGACAACTGAAGTTGACGTTGTAACTGGTGCAACTTTGACAAGTAATGCTCTGATGCGCGCTGCTGCAGCTGCTGCAAAAGAAGCAGGACTTGATGAAACAATTCTGAAGGCAAATGCACATCATGCAGTTGCTGGTGAAGCTGAAACTTGGGAAACTGATGTCCTGGTTGTTGGTGGAGGCGGAGCAGGGTTCTCTTCTGCAATCGCAGCTGCACAGCAGGGTGCAAAGGTTATCCTGATTGAAAAGAGCTCATTCTTCGGTGGAAACACTTACATGGCTGGTGGGGCTTTCAACGCTGTTGACCCTGAAGCTCAGCTGACAAAAGTAATGACAGTTGCTGAAAAGAACACTCTGGACGGCTACCTGGCTCTGACTAATGAAGACGAAGCTCTGCACTTCGACCTGTTCCCTGAATGGATTCCTGTTCTGGATGGTCTGAAGGCTGACATCAATGCTCACTTTGATGCATATGCTGGCAAGACTGCTGGTACAGATATGCCTGGATTCGACAGCATTAACCTGCACATGTGGCACATTTACACAGGTGGTCTGCGTCAGATGTCTGACGGCAGATGGATCTGCTCTAACATCGACCTGGCTCGTACACTGGCTGAAAATGCTCTGGAAGCTTACAACTGGGCTGGTTCAATCGGTGTAACTACTGCTTCTGGTGCTGGTGCTTCATTGTCTACAGTACTGGGTGCTATGTGGCCTCGTACACATTCTTACTCAGCAGGTGCTCCACTGGTAGACGCTATGAAGGCTGCTGCTGACAAGGAAGGCGTAACATACTACACTGAAATCGCAGCTAAGTCTCTGATCGTTGAGAACGGTGTTGTAGTTGGTGCTGAATGTGAAAAGGTTGACGGTACTAAGGTAACTGTTAAGACTAACAACGGTGTAATCCTGGCTTCTGGTGGTTACTGCGCTAACCCTGCAATGGTTAAGGAATACGATGAATACTGGGGCGATGATCTGACAGCTTCAACTTTGACAACTAACGTTGGTACAAACGAAGGTGATGGTATTATCATGGCTCAGGCTGTTGGTGCTGATGTAGTGGATCTGGGTGTTACTCAGATGATGCCATCTTCATCTCCAATCAAGGGTACTATGACTGATGGTATGTGGGGTGCTGCAGAAGCTCAGATCTGGGTTGATGCTTATGGTAACCGTTTCGTAAATGAATATGCTGAACGTGACGTACTGGCTAAAGCTTCTCTGGAACTTGAAGGCGGTATCTTCTACATTATCTGTGCTGGTTATATGCCACAGGAAGATGGAACATATGCTGGTCTGGATACAGCTGGCTTCTTCGGTTCTATGCTGGCTGGCTATGAAGGTCATGTATGGTACGGTTCTACTCTGGCTGAACTGGTTGAAACTGCAAACAACAACCCTATCGGTGGTGTTGCAGGTCAGTTCACAGAAGAAAATCTGCGTACTACAATCGAAAAGTACAACAGCTATGTAGAAAATCAGCATGACCCTGACTTCGGTAAAGAAGTTATCTCTGGTGCTATCGATCTGGAAACTTTCGAAGAAAACGAAAACCTCGTTCTCGTAATTTCTCCACGTAAATCTTCTCTGCACCATTCAATGGGTGGTGTTGTAATCAACACAAATACTGAAGTTCTGGATACAAACGGTAACGTTATCCCTGGTCTGTGGGCTGCTGGTGAAGTAACTGGTGGTGTACATGCTGGTAACCGTCTGGGCGGTAACGCTGTAGCTGACATCTTCACATTCGGTAAGATCGCTGGTCAGGCTGCTGGTAGCGCAAAATAAGCTAAATTGAATGATTTACTCCTTTTGACTGGTTGTTCCAGTGTAAGATGCGATAAGAAAGGATAAACATTTCTACTTAGTAAAAACGAAAGAACCTCTGCTTTGCAGAGGTTCTTTTGCATGTTACAATGAATTTGTATTGGAGAAGTTGTATGAGTGAAAAAGAAAAAGCTTTAGCTGGATTAGAATTTGTTAGAGGAGATGCTGATTTGAAAAGAGCACGAGATCGTGCAGAAGAATTATGTTTTATGTTGAATCAGACTCTACCATCACAAACCGAAAAAAGAATACAAATTCTTCGTGAATTGCTTCCGCATGTTCAAGAAGGATTCTTTATTAAACCGCCTTTTATCTGTGAGTATGGAGAATATATTACGACAGGAAAAAACTTTTTTGTTAACTACAACTGCAAACTGATGGATGGTGGGAAAATTACATTTGGTAATGACATTCTGATTGGCCCTGACTGTACGTTTGTCACAGCGCATCATCCTGTAGATTCTGCAAAACGCAAAGCAGGAATTCAACAGTTTAAAAACATCACAGTAGGCAGTAATGTCTGGTTTGGTGCGGGTGTGCTTGTTTTGCCTGGTGTTACAATTGGGGACAACTGTGTGATTGGTGCGGGAAGCGTAGTCAACAAGGATATTCCATCCAATACAATGGCTGCAGGAAATCCATGCAGAGTGATGAAGAAACTATAAGGAGATAGAAATATCTCTTTTTATTTATTCAATACCATTAAAAATATTAATGAAAATGATATAAAACTTCAATGTTTTAAATGGTTGTATCTGCATATAAAAAGATGTAAACTTTCATCAAGATCATTCTTTGGAGGTAATTTATGAAAAAAGTAGTTTCATTGGTTTTATGTTTATGTTTCCTGTTTGTTTTTGCAGGATGTGGCAGTTCATCGACAAGTGATGACAACGCTACAAATATCGGTGTTATTCAGCTGGCAGAACATCCAGCATTGGATCAATCGTATGAAGGGTTTATCCAGGCATTGAAAGACGCTGGTGTTGATGCTCATATTGAATTGAAAAATGCACAAGGGGATCCATCCAACTGTGAAACCATCGTTAATAAATTTGTGAATGATCAGGTTGATCTGATTCTTGCAATTGCAACGAATGCTGCACAGGCTGCCGCAAATGCGACTGAAACGATCCCTGTTGTGCTGACAGCAGTAACTGATCCTGAGTTTTCAGGTCTTGTAGATTCGAATGAACACCCAGGGCATAATGTTACTGGTACAAGTGATTTGACACCGGTGGAAGCTCAGATTGATCTGTTAAAGGAAATTCTGCCGGATGCACAGAATGTAGCGATTTTGTTCAATGGTGCTGAAGACAATTCCATTTTCCAGGCAGATATGGCTGAAAAGGCAATTGCTGCAAAAGGAATGAATGCAGAAAAAGTAAGCGTTTCAGAACTTAATCAGATTCAAAGCATTGTTGAATCATTGGTTGGAAAAGTTGATGCCATTTACATTCCTACTGATAATCTTTTAGCTGAAGGCATGGCGACAGTGACAATGATCACCAATGAAAACAAGATTCCAGTTATCGTTGGCGAAGAAGGACAGGTTGTCAATGGTGGACTTGCAACCTATGGACTGTCTTACTTTAATTTAGGATATAAAGCAGGTGAAATGGCCGTTGAAATTCTAAATGGCGCAAATCCTGCTGAGATGGCCATTGGATATCTTCCTGCAGAAGATTGTGAACTGATCATTAATATGGAAACAGTGAAGGAACTTGGTTTGACTATCCCTGATACAGTGTTGAACCGTGCTAAAAAAATCAACGAATAATTATGAACTTGACAAGTTTATTTGCATCGCTTCCTGGAGCATTAAGTCAGGGGATTCTCTGGGGTGTGATGGCTCTGGGTGTCTATACGACATACCGTATTTTAAATATTTCTGATTTGACTGTTGATGGTTCATTTGCCACAGGAGGTTGTGTTGCTGCTGTCTGTCTAGTCAATGGTATCAATCCAATCTTATCTTTAGTGATTGCGATGATTGCGGGTGTTACTGCAGGGGCAATCACAGGATTTCTGCATACCCGCTGTGAAATACCGGCTATTCTTGCAGGAATTCTGACCCAGCTGGGATTGTATTCGATTAACTTGCGTATTATGGGGCGAAGCAATACACCACTGCTTAAGGTTGATACCCTTTTCTCTCAGGTAAAAGATATTCTTTCTGTTTCTTCACAGATTGCATCTATTTTAGTAGGAGTACTTATCATTGTCCTGATTGTGGCTGTTATGTACTGGTTCTATGGGACAGAAATTGGATCAGCGATTCGAGCAACAGGAAACAACGAGCACATGGTTGAATCATTAGGTGTTAACACACAGACAACCAAGATGCTTGGATTCATGATGGCTAATGGTCTGGTTGCTTTATCAGGGGCATTGATTTCTCAATCACAAGGATACGCTGATATTAAACAGGGAACAGGAGCCATCGTGATTGGCTTAGCTTCTATTATTATTGGTGAAGTTGTTTGCGGTAAACGCAGAAATTTCATGGTTCGTTTATCAACGATTGTTGCGGGATCCATACTGTATCGTGTCGTTGTCTCTGTAGTGCTTCAGATGGGGCTTTCAACTGATGATCTTAAACTCTTAACTGCAGTTCTTGTTGCATTGGCACTGACTGCACCTGTACTTTTAGAAAAAAGAGCTCAGAAAAAACGTTACTTAGCTAACATTGAAGGGGAAGGTGAATGATATGCTGGAAATTAAACATGTATCTAAAACCTTTAATCCAAACACCATTACTGAGAAAAAAGCTCTTCGAAACATTTGTTTAAAACTTGATGAAGGTGATTTTGCCACAATTATTGGAGGCAATGGAGCAGGAAAAAGTACACTCCTCAACATGATTGCAGGTGTCTATCCAATTGATTGTGGGCGCATACTTCTGGATGGTACGGATCTTTCTTTGCAACCGCAGTATAAACGTGCTGGAGTGATTGGAAGAGTCTTTCAAGATCCAATGATGGGAACTGCAGCTGATATGGAAATTCAGGAGAACCTTGCCTTTGCCAATCGACGTGGAAAGAAAAGGGGACTTGGCTGGGGTGTACGCAATGATGAAAAAGCAGACTTGAAAAAAGCATTATCACGCTTGGACCTTGGGCTTGAAAATCGTATGAATGCCAAAGTAGGACTTCTTTCCGGTGGACAAAGACAGGCACTTACACTCTTAATGGCGACAATGATGAAACCGAAATTATTGCTTCTGGATGAACACACAGCTGCGTTGGATCCCAAAACTGCAAAAAAAGTTTTAGATCTGACACAGGAGATCGTCGAAGAATCTAACCTTACAGCTCTCATGGTAACCCACAACATGAAAGATGCAATCACGATTGGTAATCGTTTGATTATGATGCATGAAGGGCGTATTGTCTATGATATCAAGGGTGAAGAAAAGAGGAATCTGACTGTAGAAGATCTTTTAAAGAAATTTGAACAGGTCTCTGGTGAACAGTTCGCCAATGATAGAATGATGTTATCGAAATAAAAGAAAAGACACTGATTTCAGTGTCTTTTGAATTTTACAAGTATCTTTTTATTTTGTGTCTGTTACAATAAAATAGAAGAATAGAATTCAGTTTTTTATGAAATTTTGAACATAATGCAGCTGATTCTGGATTTTGAATTGATAAGAAAGATAGAGGAATGGTTTTATGTCAACAGCTCACAATCATGCAAATAAAGGGGATATCGCAAAAACAGTGCTCATGCCAGGTGATCCACTGCGTGCCAAATTCATTGCCGAAACATTTCTAAAGAACCCAAAGCGGTTTAATACAGTTCGAAACATGTTTGGATACACAGGAATGTACAATGGAAAAGAAGTATCTGTTATGGGAAGTGGAATTGGAATGCCAAGCATTGGTGTATATTCCTATGAATTATTTACAGAATATGAAGTAGACCATATCATCCGTATCGGGTCAGCTGGAAGTTATACAACAGATTTGAAATTAGGCGATGTTTTAATCGTTAAGGATGCATGGAGTGATTCAAGCTTTGCTAAAGCACAGAATCTGGATAACAGTGAAATTCAAATTCCTAGTAAAAAACTGCTGATTCGATGCATTGAAATGGCTCAGAAACATGAAATACCACATACTGTAGGGCGTATTCATTCCAGTGATATCTTCTATGTTCAACCTCATGCAGTAAAAGACTGGTATAAAGAATATGGAACTTTGGCTGTTGAAATGGAAAGTTTTGCATTGTTTTCTAATGCCAAGGTACTTGGTAAGCATGCTGCATGCTTATTGACAATCAGTGATAATCTTGTAACTCATGAACATATGAGTTCTGATGATAGAGAAAAGACATTCACGAACATGATGAAAATTGCACTTGAAACAGCAGTTTCGCTGTAGAAGATTGAAAGATGAGCAAGACTTCCTGTCAAAAGATGGGAAGTTTTTCTTTTGAAAATATTTTCATAATTTATGAAAAAACCGTCAAATACTTGCGTGTTTTGAACTTTTGGTTATTTTCCTGAAAAACAGATTATGATAAAATAATGCACATATGAGGAGTTTTATCTATGATTATCGGAACAACAAAAGAATTAAAAAATCATGAATATCGTGTAGGTATTACGCCAGATAATGTGAAATCTTTCGTCAAGGATGGACATACTGTACTGGTTGAAAATAATGCAGGGAAGGCAGCAGGATTTGTGAATGCGATGTATGAAGAAGCAGGGGCACAGATTGTAGCCGATTCTAAAGAGATTTTTGAAAAGGCAGATATGATTATCAAAGTAAAGGAACCTGAACCATGTGAGGCAAAAATGCTGAAAAAAGGCCAGATTCTTTATACATATCTTCATCTTGCACCAAACCCAGAGCTGACAAAAACGCTGATGGAAAAAGAAGTCAAGGCTGTCGCCTATGAAACGATTACGGATTCGCAGGGAAATCTTCCATGTCTTCGCCCAATGAGCCAGATTGCAGGGCGTTTGAGCATTCAGGAAGGCGCTAAATATCTGGAAAGAAGCTTTGGCGGACGAGGCATTCTGTTAGGTGGTGTGCCTGGTGTTGAACGCGGTAAGATTGTCATCATCGGTGGTGGTATTGCGGGAACATATGCAGCCAAAGCAGCGGTAGGTACAGGAGCACAGGTAACATTACTGGATATTAATCTGGATCGTTTAGCTTATCTGGAAGA
>JAZRUQ010000036.1:0-3111 GCA_045652605.1 Erysipelotrichaceae bacterium | reverse complement strand
TTAGGTTCGATTTCTTCATTCAGTTCCTTGGCATTCAGTTCAAACCATACCCAGCCCATTGCCTGACATTCATGCTTCTTCTGGTTGATGATTTCAACATATTCCATCTGTGTTTTCTTTGCCATGATATTTTAACCTCCTTGTGAATCTTGAGTTTTTGTTTTTATCAAACGTCACTTATTCTATCAGAGATATTTTAGGAAATCAAGGAAACAACCGTTTTTTTCCAACTTTTGATAAACATTATCACTTTAAAGCGTTTTCATTTTATGAAATGAAAAGGCAGGAAAGTTATTTCTTTCTTGCCTTGTTTTTAAGTTTTCTTAATGTTTTCAGTGCCCATGGATATAAATTGATCCATAACTGATACATGAGAGGTTTTAAGACATAGTGAAATTCTCCGGGGAATTCAATGTAGGTGCTGCCGAATTTCTTTTTGAAATCATGAATGCCAGTGTATGCAGGATCAGTGCATTCATCTGAACATGTACCAAAGAAATCCACAAATTCATAGCCTCTTTGTTTGTCATCAAAGATTTCAAACTGTTTGATGGCGTAATTTGCACCAGCTTCACGTAAAATTGTGCGGTTGCCTCCATAAACCAGCCATGCACGATGGGCTGTACAGATGGTGATACCACTGGATAAGACAATGCCATCAGGGTATTCCATTTTCATTTCTTCAGTTTTGATGATAGTCTTTTTCAGTTTTTCCATCTGTGTTGAGATTTGGTTTCTGCGGTTGATGGATGTTTTCTGGTTTGGATATTCTTTCAGTTTTTCAATCAGCTGTTCGTCTTCTTTGTTGAGTTCATTCAATTTGTTGCTGAGGTACTGCAGATGACGTTCAGGATAGTATTTTGCAGTGTAGCAGCGGGCCATATCGTCTTTTTTCAGCAGATCATAGATGTCCTGGTAATATTTCTTAGGGCTTTCCAGAAAGTGATTGCGGGCTGCAGTATCAGACAGGATTTCATAGAACAAATCAATGTTATCTGCAATTTCACATTCGATTCCGTATTCCTGAGTGTTTTTCATTTGAGTACGGATAATTTTAGAAAAGCCTGATGTAATTTCAGCTTCAGGACGTGTCAGATCCAGACGATAGGTATAGCGTGGCTGAGTTTTTTCAAAGGCCTGATTGAATCCTTGATGAACGTATCCCAGTTTTTCCATATCCTTTACGAAATCCGGGTGTTTTTCAATGATGTTGCCGTTTTTGTCTTTGGCACAGTAATACACATCCGGGTCACACATAATGTAACAGATGTTCTGTTTTTTAGCCCATTTGACAAGGTGCTCAGTAAATGTTTTGACTAAACTCATATCGTTATAGTCAATCATGAATCCTCGTGGTGCGTAACAGATTTTAGCGCCGAAAACAGGAATCTTCCTTAATAGAAGCATGGCTGCAGCAGTCAGCTGTTCATCTTCGTATAAGCCTACGCATGTATAGGACCATGCCCCCTGCATGGATTTTATCTTACCCCAGTGAGCTGTCTGCATGAAGTGCTCTTTTGGGTGATTGAATACAAATTGATTTAAAGTCTGATCATCAATGGTTTTAAATGTTGTTGTCATGATGTCCTCCTTCATTCTTCTCTTTATTATACCAAATAAATAGCATTCATAATATGGAAAAAGAGTGCTTTTGGATGTGAAAAAAAGTAGTTAATTCACCAATGGTGCGATATAATCATATATATAGTTTTGAGGTGGATATAATGGATGAATTAATGCTTTTAGAAGCGTTGGAACAAAACGCAAGATTGAAAGTGACAGATCTGGCGGATATTTTAAATTCGAGTGAAGATGATGTCAGAAAGACCATCGACCGTTTGAAGAAGGATAAAGTGATTTGTGGTTATCATACAGTCATCAACTGGGATAAGGCTCATAAGGAAAAGGTTGTGGCTTTGATTGAAGTTAATGCTACACCGGAAAGAGATAAGGGATATGATTCTGTTGCTGAACAGATTGTTAAATATCCTGAGGTATCTTCTTTGTATCTGATGAGTGGCAAATATGAATTTACTGTTATCATTAAAGGAAAGACAATGAGAGAAGTTGCCGAATTTGTCGGAAGCAAACTGGCACCAATTAATGGGGTAAAAGGAACTGTAACCTCTTTTGTGCTGAAACAGTATAAAATTGAAGGTGTTCTTCTGGATGAACAGAAGGCATCTCAGAGTAGATTGAAGGTAACACCATGATCGTAAAAGACCGTTTGAATCCAACAGCACGTGATCTTCCAAAATCGGGGATTCGTAAATTCTTTGATCTG
Source organism: Erysipelotrichaceae bacterium (assembly GCA_045652605.1). GTDB lineage: Bacteria > Bacillota_I > Bacilli_A > Erysipelotrichales > Erysipelotrichaceae > RGIG1896. Next base: position 827 of record JAZRUQ010000036.1, on the reverse strand, counting down.
GCCAATACGATGGAAGGTGTAATTTCTTTGGGGGTTGGTGAGCCTGATTTTGATACACCTTGGCATATTCGTGCAGAAGCGATTTATGCAATTGAAAAGGGATATACTTTCTATACAGGAAATATGGGTCTTCTTGAGTTGAGAGAGGCAATCTGTGATTATCAGAGAAGACGTTTCGGGCTTGAATTTGATGCATCACAGGTTTTGATGACATCGGGTGCATCAGAAGGAATTGATCTGGTATTCCGTGCAATTTTGGAGCCTGGTGATGAAGTGATTCTGGTATCTCCTACGTATGTTGCTTATTCACCGCTGGTTACTTTAGCAGGTGGTGTTCCTGTTTTCCTTGATGCAAAAGAAGAAACAGGATTTAAAGTGACAAAACAGATGCTGGAAGAAGCGATTACAGAGAAGACGAAGATGCTCTTTTTGAATTATCCTGGAAATCCTACAGGCGGTATCATGACAAAAGAAGATTATGAGGAACTTGTCCCGCTGATTAAAAAACATGAGCTGTTTGTCGTTTCTGATGAAATCTATGCAGAGCTGACTTATGAGGGAAAACATTGTTCGATTGCTTCTTTTGATGAAATCAAAGATCAGGTGATCTTGATGAGTGGTTTTTCTAAAGCATATGCCATGACAGGATGGCGTATGGGATATCTGATTGCACATCCAGATGTGACTCATGCCTTCCTGATGATTCATCAGTATGCACAGATGTGTCCAAGCACCATCTCTCAATATGCAGCACTTGAAGCAGCTAAAAATGGAGATGAGGACATTGAAATGATGGCAAAGCAGTTTATGATGAGAAGAAACTTCAT
>JAZRUQ010000035.1:0-2921 GCA_045652605.1 Erysipelotrichaceae bacterium | reverse complement strand
GATTGCGCAGCAGTTCTGAGCGATTTCCTTTGTTGCTGACTTACCTGTACCGATAGCCCAGATTGGTTCATAAGCGATAACCATCTTAGAGACACACTTAGGGCACAGATCCTTCAGACCAGCAGCCAGCTGAGTGCGGATTACGTTTACAGTTTCACCAGCAACATACTGAGCTTCTGTTTCACCAATACAGAAGATTGGAGTCATACCAGCAGCAAACAGTCTCTTTGCCTTCAGGTTGAGTTCTTCATCGTTTTCACCAAACATCTGACGACGTTCTGAATGGCCCATGATAACGTTAGTTACACCCAGTTCTTCCAGCATAGGTACTGATACTTCACCAGTATATGCACCATTGTCTTTGTAATGGCAGTTTTCAGCTGCGATTACCAGATTCTTAGCAGTTGCACAAGCATCTTTCAGCGCAGTGAATGGAGCGCCTACACCAAATGTAGCGCCATCATGCAGTACTGGTTCAATTGCTTCGATGAAAGCAACTGTTTCAGCACATGTTTTATTCATTTTCCAGTTTCCAACAATAATAGGCTTTCTCATTATTTGTCACCGATTACTGCGATACCTGGCAGTTCTTTACCTTCCATGTATTCCAAAGAAGCTCCGCCACCTGTAGAGATGTGAGAGAACTTTTCCTTGTAGCCCAGCTGAATTGCAGCAGCAGCAGAGTCACCACCACCGATTACAGTTGTAGCCCCTGGCAGTTCAGAAATAGCCTTGCACACTTCGTTTGTACCAACTGCAAATGGAGCCATTTCGAATACACCCATTGGACCATTCCATACAACTGTCTTAGCACCTTCCAGAGTCTTTCTGAACAGTTCGATTGTTTCAGGACCGATATCCAGACCCATCCAGCCTTCAGGAATTTCACCAGACTTGCAAACCTGAGTGTTTGCATCTTCAGCGAACTTGTCTGCACATACGTTATCTACAGGCAGAACAATCTGATCGCCAGCCTTTTCCAGATATTCCTTAGCCAGTTCAACACGATCAGCTTCCAGCAGAGAAGTACCGATTTCTCCACCCTGAGCCTTCATGAATGTGTAAGCCATACCACCACCGATGATGACTTTGTCAGCCTTCTTCAGCAGGTTATCGATTACAGCAATCTTATCAGATACTTTAGCACCACCGATGATTGCAACGAATGGACGTTCTGGAGTATCAACAGCCTTGCCCAGCATTTCAACTTCCTTCTGAACCAGGAAACCGCATGCATTTGGCAGTCTTTCAGCAACACCTACAGTTGAAGCATGAGCTCTGTGTACAGAACCGAATGCATCAGATACGAACATATCTGCCAAAGATGCCCAGTAAGCAGCCAGTTCAGGATCGTTCTTGCTTTCACCCTTTTCGTAACGAGTGTTCTGAATCAGTACGATTTCACCATCGTTCAAAGCTGCAACAGCTTCTTCCAGTTCAGGACCACGAGTTACAGGTACGAATGTTACCTTTGTATCAACAACTTCAGCCAGTCTTGCTGCAACTGGAGCCATGTTGTTCTTCTTCATGCCAGCTTCCTTCTTTTCAGGATCTTTGTGATCGATCTTTCCAAGGTGTGACATCAGGATGATACGTGCTCCATTTTCAATCAGATAGTTGATTGTTGGTAATGCAGCCTGAATACGGTTGTCATTTGTGATTTTCCCATCTTTCAGAGGTACGTTGAAGTCAACGCGTACGATTACTTTTTTTCCTCTGACATCAAGGTCTTTTACAGTTCTTTTTGCCATGAATTTATCCTCCTATTAGCTATATAATTATAGCACTCTCTTATAGCCAATACAATCTTTTAATCTGCACACGTGACCTTTTTCACAAATTAAAGGGCCTCTATTGAGGCCCTGCTTTTGTCATATCAACGATTTCTTTCATCTGATCAGCATTCATATAACCTGGAACATAACCATGAATTTCTCCTGTAGAGAACACAAAGTAATTGGTTGGAAGACCGCTGACACCATACCTGTAGAACACTGATCCATCTTCATCAAATAGAATCGGGAATTCATACCCCTGTTCTTCAATCCATACAAGAAGCTCTTCCTTGCTTAAATCATTGCCCCCTGGCTGCATGATCATCAGATGAACAACATCCGGATCTTCCTTCCAGGTCAGATTGAGTGCACACATTTCAAGTGTCCAGTAATGACACCATGATGCAACAAACGTGATGACAACATTCTTTCCTTCATAATCTGACAGCTGATGAATTGCACCATACTGATCATAAAGAATAAAGTCCTGTTCATTCTTCAGTTCTCTTTCTTCATAGCTCAATGCAGAAGAGCCAATAACCTGACCATTTTTCAGTTCATTGATTGCCTGCACACCCATCCAGCAGCCCATGCCAATCAGGATAAGACCTCCTAATTTAATTGCCCACTGAAACAGTTTCTGTTTTTCCTTCAAGAAGCGAAGCAGTTCCGCAGTAAACAATCCCAAAGCCAGAAATGGAACCAGAAAGCCGATCGCATACCACACAATCAACAAGATTCCCTGCAGTGAATCTGCACTGCTTGCAGCCATCACAACAATGGATGTCAGATAAGGTCCAATGCATGGTGTCCATGAAAAACTGAACAGAAAGCCCATCAGAAAAGCAGTCAATCCATTCATCTTTTTCAGGTTCAGCTTATGCATCAAAGAATGATCCTGCATCAGAAATGGAATTCGAATGACATCCAGCTGAATCAATCCCATAAACAGAACGACCACTGCACCAAACAATGTAATCTCAGCATGATAAGATTCAAACACATTGTGTGCACTGGCTACGGCAAAAGCCATTAAAAAGAATGTACAGGAAACACCTAAAATAAACCAGATTGTATACTTTAACACTGAACTTCTGCGATAAGTAATCTGACCATTTTCATCCACACTTTTAAGTCGGAGGCCAA
>JAZRUQ010000034.1:0-3317 GCA_045652605.1 Erysipelotrichaceae bacterium | reverse complement strand
GGAGTCAGGAAGAAGAGGGAAAATCAGAAACAGAGGCTGAGTAGTCAGAATCCAGAGATGAAGCAAACGAAAGGAAGCAGAAGTCTGGAGGGAAGAAAGAGGAAACGAAACAGAGAAAACTGTGGAGTGGAAAGCCTAAGGAAGTCTGAATCGAAAGAGGAAGACAAAGGTGAATCGGAAGAAGCAACTGTAGGGAATGAATCCGATGGAAGACGAAAGGAAATTGCAGATAAAATTATAGCTCTGGCTGAAAAGTCAGAGCTTTTTTGTGTTTTAAACAGATTTTTGCAGTTTTTACTTTGATTATCTTGTTAGAAACGTAGATGGTAGTCTTTACATCAGTGTTGTTGAATGATACCCTTATTTTAATAAAGAGAATAAATTCTTTTTTTGTGTAAAATAAGGGGTTGAAGGTATGACACTTAGAAACGATGCAGAGTTGATAATTAAAGAATCGATTCAACGTGTCCTTCCAGATCAAGCGGTAGTACAAGCTTTGCAGAACAAAACGTTTGGGACTGGAAAGCTGATTGTTGTCTCTGCTGGTAAAGCAGCTTGGCAGATGGCTAAAGCTGCATCAGATTTTTTGAAGGATCGAATTGATTTGGGTGTTGTTGTAACAAAGTATGATCATGTTATGTCTGAAATTCCTAAAATGACATGTTATGAGGCAGGTCATCCTGTTCCTGATGATAATTCATTTTTGGCAACACAGGCAGCATTGGATGTTGTCAGCGATTTGAGCAAACATGATACAGTTTTGTTTTTGTTGTCAGGCGGTGGAAGTGCATTATTTGAAAAGCCCCTTGTAACTCCAGAAGAATTGTCTGATATTACAAAACAACTTCTGGCATGTGGTGCAGATATTATAGAAATCAATACTATCCGTAAGCGTATTTCAGCAGTAAAGGGTGGAAAGTTTGCAGAAATTTGTGCTCCTGCTCAAGTGTTCAGTATTGTTTTGAGTGATATTTTGGGAGATCCGCTGGATATGATTGCTTCAGGTCCTGCTTATCCGGATTCAACGACATGTAAAACTGCTTTGGAAATTGTGAATAAGTACAATTTGAAACTTTCTGATTCTGCAATGGAGTTGCTTCATAAAGAAACTCCGAAAGAACTTCATAATGTGGAAACCATTATTACAGGAAGTGTCCGCAATCTGTGCAATGCCGCAGCAGATGCAGCTGAAAAATTGGGATATAAGCCTTTTGTGCTGACAGATCAATTGACATGTCAGGCAAAGGAAGCTGGTTCTTTCCTAGCTTCCATTGCCAAAAGTTATCAGAATACAACAGAGTCTCTGGCATTTATTGCAGGAGGAGAAACTGTTGTTCACTTAAAGGGAAAAGGCAAAGGAGGACGCAATCAGGAACTTGCGTTAGCGGCTGCTGAAGGTCTTGATGATTGTGTGGATTCAGCTATCTTTTCAATTGGGTCTGATGGAACAGATGGGCCAACGGATGCTGCAGGAGGCTATGTTGATGATCACACAAAACAGCTGTTGAAACAGCAGGGGATTGATATCTATGGTGTTTTAGCTGATAACGATGCATATCGTGCCTTACAGAAAACAGGTGGTCTGATTATTACTGGGGCAACAGGAACCAATGTCAATGATGTTGCAGTTCTTTTGATTAAGCGTTCCAAGTAAATCCTTTAAAAGAGGCAAGAGCTCATTTCTTTGAAAAAAGGGATGGGTTTTTTATTATTATATAGAAAACTTTATGATTAGATGAGCAGGAATGATATAATAAAAACAGTTTTAAAATATTGAAAGAGGGAACATGATTTATATGAAACGCTTTGAAATAACATCCTGTTCATTGCATCTGCTGGCGATGGTGCTGATGCTGTGTGATCATTTATGGGGTACAATCGTTCCTGGAAATGAATGGTTGACTTGTATAGGAAGGTTGTCTTTTCCAATTTTTGCCTTTTTGATTGTGGAAGGTTACTTTCATACTGCTAATTTCAAAAAGTATATTCAGAGATTATTTGTGTTTGCGCTGATTTCTGAAATTCCTTTTAATCTGATGACTGGAAGTCGTCTGTTTTACCCGATTCATCAGAATGTGCTGTGGACTTTTCTTATTTCTTTAGGGTTGATTCATCTTAACGAAAAGGCCAAAGCATCTCATCAGCGTATTCGTATTTTGGGGACTGCTGTTTTTAGTGTGTTGCTGGGTTCTTTGACTGGTTTGCTGTTGATGGTGGATTATTATCATGCAGGTGTGCTGACTGTTTTGATTTTCTATTTTTTCAGAGGATCTTCACTTTTGCATCGTATAGGGCAATTTATTGGCATGTGGTATGTTCATGCTGAAATGCTGGGCGGATTAGGGTATGAAATTACACTGTTTGGACATTCGTTTTTTCTGATTCAGCAGAGTTTCGCCTTGCTGGCACTGATTCCAATATGGCTGTATCAAGGAAAACAAGGACCTTACAACAAAGCTTTGAAAGCTGTATATTATTGGTTCTATCCTGTTCATTTGCTGATTTTAGCGCTTTTAAAAATGATGTAAATTTTGTTTGAGCTATAAAAATAATCTATAGCTTTCTTTGATGAAAATTCTTGTAAATAGAATATGACATGAATTTTCAAAATAGTTGCATAGGATTATATTTCCTGTCAAAAATAGAGTTGAAATAAAAGAAATCATAGACCGTAAAATGATTTTTTGATAAAATTATTTAGGAAGACTGATGTATGTGTTTTATCATCAGCCCTCCCATAAGAGGAGATGTAGTTATGAAAAAAGAAAGAAAAGTCGGTACTGTATCCAGAGGTGTACGATGCCCAATTATCCGTGAAGGTGATGATCTGGCAATGATCGTAACCAACAGTGTATTGGAAGCTGCAGAATCTGAAGGATTTGAGCTTCGTGACCGTGATGTAATCGCTGTGACAGAATCAATCGTTGCAAGAGCACAGGGGAACTATTGTTCAGTGAATGATATTGCAGCAGATGTAAAGGCAAAACTGGGCGGAGAAACAGTTGGAGTTATCTTCCCAATCATGTCTCGTAATCGTTTTGCGATCTGTCTAAGAGGTATCGCAAAGGGCGCAAAGAAGATCGTTCTGATGCTGAGCTACCCATCGGATGAAGTCGGAAATGCACTTTTGACATGGGATCAGATCGATGATGCAGGAATCAATCCATACAGTGATGTGCTTTCACTTGAAAAGTATCGTGAGCTGTTTGGAGAAAACGTGCATGAGTTCACAGGTGTGGATTATGTGGATTACTACAAGTCGTTGATTGAAGAATGTGGAGCAGAAGCAGAAATCGTGTTCGCAAACAATGCACGCA
>JAZRUQ010000033.1:0-6927 GCA_045652605.1 Erysipelotrichaceae bacterium | reverse complement strand
GCCTAAAAGAGCGACAACAGGATCTGCGGGATATGATTATTACAGTCCGGTGGATATCACATTAAAACCTGGTGAAACTGTGAAGATTCCTACTGGAATCCGATGCCGTATGGAAAATGGGTGGGTTCTGATGAACTATCCTCGCTCAGGGCTGGGTTTCAAGTATCGTCTTCAGCTGAATAACACGGTAGGTGTCATTGATTCGGATTATTATGGGTCTTCTAATGAAGGTCATATCATGTCAAAAATGACCAATGATTCCAATGAAGGCAAAATTGTAGAAATTAAAAAAGGAACTGGTTTTATTCAGGGGATTTTCATGGAATTTGGTATCTGTGAAGATGATGATGTGGATGCAGTTCGCGATGGCGGTTTTGGCTCAACGACTGCGAAATAAGGAGAAAAGGTATGAATTACGCACGTGATTGTATTGAATTTATTAATGAGTCGCTGACATGTTTTCATGCAGCGAAGGAAATTGCCAGACGTCTGGAAGAAGCTGGCTATGTATTTTTGAAGGAGCAGGAAAGCTGGAATGTAGTCAAGGGTGGTAAATACTACACTATGCGCAATCAGAGCAGTGTGCTTGCCTTTCATATTGGTGAAAAGGTTGAAAAGCCTGTGTTTGCGATGAGTGCATCTCATTCGGATTCACCTGCTTTTAAAGTAAAGCCGAATGCAGTGCTCAATCGTGGCGGTATGGTTCGTTTGAATGTTGAAGCTTATGGCGGCATGATCATGAGCAGCTGGATGGACCGTCCTTTAGCTTTGGCAGGAAGAGTGCTGATCAAGAAGGGTGCAGGGTTTGAATCTCGCTTGTTTGCGAAGAAAGACTGCTGTATGATGCCGAATATGGCGATTCATCTCAATCGCGGAGCTAACGAAGGCCAGAAGTTCAATGTTCAGGTGGATATGCTTCCGGTTGTAGCCCTGGATGAAAAAGAATTTAATTTCTCTGCGTATCTGGCTGATGAGATGCAGGTATCGAAAGAAGATATTTTAGGGTATGATCTGGTAATCACCAATGGTGATTCAGGGAAACTGTGGGGTGCTCATGAAGAGTTCATCACAAGTGCTCGTTTGGATGATCTTGAATGTGCTTATGGTACACTTCAGGGCTTTCTGGAAGCTTCAAATCCAGAAAGAATCAATGTGTACTGCTGCTTCGACAACGAAGAAGTGGGAAGCCGTACACGTCAGGGGGCTGATTCCACTTTATTGAGCGGAACATTATCTCGTATCTGTGCCTCTTTAGGTTACACTGAAGCACAGCTTGTACAGGGAATTACAGAAAGTTTTATGGTTTCTGCAGACAATGCGCAGGGATTCCATCCAAATCATCCTGAATTTTCAGATGAAGGCAACAATGTTAAGCTGAATCAGGGTGTCGTAATTAAATTTAATGCTGCTCAGAGCTATACAAGTGACTCTTTCAGTTCTTGTGTGTTAAAATGTCTGGCGGAAAAAGCCAATGTTCCAGTACAGATTTATACGAATCGTTCTGATCAAAGAGGCGGAGGAACATTGGGGAATGTATCCAATTCTCATGTATCACTGATGAGTGTGGATATTGGTCTTGCCCAGTGGGCAATGCACAGCTGTGCAGAAACAGCAGGTGCACTAGATGTTGAGCATCTGGTGAATCTGATGCGTACTTATTATGAAACATCATTGAATATTGGCGATGATGCAGTAATGTTCTAAAAAAGAAAGGGATGAAATGATGAGTGAAATGGTTTATATTGTAGGGCACAAAAATCCTGATACGGATTCGATTTGTTCAGCGATTACCTATGCCCATCTGAAACAGCTTCAGGGTGTCAATGCGATTCCATGTCGTCTTGGTCCTTTGAATGAAGAAACGAAATTTGTCCTGAATCAGTTTGGAATTGAAAATCCTTTGCTTCTGAAAGATGCACGTTGTCAGCTGAAAGATATTGAAATGGATATTCCAACTCTGGTGCATGAAGATTGTTCACTGAAAGATGCATGGGACAACATGCTTCAGATGCAGAACAAAGTGTTATGTGTTGTAGATGACATTGGTGCCCTTTCTGGCATGGCCTCTATTTCTGATTTGGTCAAACCTCGTCTGATGCAGGAAGATGAAGTTGAAGCTCTGGTGGCTAAGGCAACGCTGGATACGATTGCCCGTACAATTGACGGAGAGGTTATCGTTGACAGCACCAGCTACAAAACCAATGGGAAAGTGTTTGTTGTAACACTCAGCAGTGAAAAACAGAGTGGTTTTGAATTCAAGGATGCCATCTGTATTCTTTCAGATGGTGAAGATAAACAGCGTCAGCTGATTGATATGGGAACATCATTGATGATCATCACATGCAATCAGTGGGTATCGGAAGAAATCTGCGCTTATGCAAAAGAAAAAGGCTGTGTCATCATTAAGACTTCCAATGACACCATGAAGGTGGCAAAAACGATTCAGGAATCGATTCCAGTGGGGACTTTGATGGCCAGGGATCTGGTTATCTATAAAGATACTGAATATGTGAATGATGTATCGAAGAAGATTACCAATACTCGTTACAGAAGTTATCCTGTTTTAGGCGAACATGGTGAGCTTGTGGGGACAATTTCACGCTGGCATCTGTTGAATTATCAGCGCAAAAAATTCATTCTGGTTGATCATAGTTCTAAAGTTCAGGCGATCAACTTTATTGATGATGCGGAGATTGAAGAAATTATTGACCATCACCACATTGGAAATATTGAAACATCTCGTCCAATCTATTTCCGTAATCAGCGCTGCGGCTGTACATGTACAATTGTCTATCAGCTTTATAAGGAAGCTGGTGTAGTTCCAAGTCGTGAAATGGCTGGTCTGATGTTAAGTGCGATTCTTTCTGATACACTGAAGTTTAAATCTGCTACAACAACACAGGTCGATATTGATACGGCATACAAACTGGCTGAATTGGCTGGTGTGGATTTGGATCAGTATGCGCTGGATATGCTGAGTGCATCGGTTGCGTTAAAGGATGCAACACCAACACAGATTCTTAACCGTGACTTGAAGACGTATGAAATCGGTAAATATAAGATTGGTATTGGACAGACCAACTACCGCAACATGGAAGATATTCAGCGTATCCTTCCAGTCTTTAAGGAAAACATGACGCTGGAACGTCGTGCAAAAGAGTATGATCTTTTGATTATGATGTTTACTCATGTTATGGCTGAAGGTACGATGTTTGTGTTCAGTGGCAAGCTGTCTCATGTCATGGCGGATATCATGAAGACATCCTTCAATGATCGTTCAGGATATGACCCTGATATCATTTCCCGCAAACAGCAGCTGGTACCAATGCTTTCACAGATTCTTAAAAATATGTAAAAGATGCTTCGGCATCTTTTCTTTTTGAGTTATAATTCTTCTATGAGTAAATTGAGAAAATGCATACAATTGACTTTGCCGGTATGCCTGGGGTATGTTCCTTTGGGTATTGCTTTTGGTATGCTTCTAAGTGATGCGGGTTATGGTCTGTTCTGGTCATTTCTGATGGCGACCACAATTTTTGCAGGTTCGATGCAGTTTGTGATGGTTGCGCTTTTATCATCCAGTGCAGCTTTGGTATCTGTGGCGCTGCTGACGTTTTTAGTTCAGTCCCGTCATTTGTTTTATGGTCTGTCTTTGGTGGAACGATATCGCCATTTTCCCTTATTAAAACGTCTGTATCTGATTTTTTCTTTAACCGATGAGACGTATTCTCTGGTCAGCTCAATGGATGAAAAGGATGATGAACTGTTGTTTATGGTTTCCTTGTTGAATCATGTGTACTGGATTGCAGGGTGTGTTTCAGGAAGTCTTTTAAAGAATCTGATTCCATTTGATACTGCAGGGTTTGAGTTTGCGATGACGGCTTTGTTTGTGTGCATCGTTGTTGAACAGTACTGCACTCATCAGGATCATTTCCCGTTTTGGACAGGACTATTGTGTGGTGTAGTTTGTCTTGTGATTTTTGGTCCAGATCAGTTTCTTTTGATTGCCCTTTGTTTGAGCGTGCTGATTCTTATCTTTAAGAATCAAAGGAGGTCCTCAACATGAGAGCGTTTGTGATGATTGTGCTGGTGGCATTGCTGACGTTTGCGTTAAGAGCTTTTCCATTTGTGGTTTTTTCAGGAAAGAAGCAGCTTCCTGATATGATGGCACGTCTTGAAAAACAGCTGCCATGTGCCATTATGATTTTACTGGTGGTGTATTGCATAAAAGGCGTTTCATTTTCTGGTGCATCCAGCTGGGTTTCTACTTTTACCGGTATTTTAGTAACTGCACTGGTTCACCTCAAAAAGAAAAATGTCCTGCTCAGTATACTGGCAGGAACATTGGTGTATATGGTGTTTGTTCAGTTTGTGTTCTGATTGAATTGGTCCAGGAGTTCCTGGGCTTTTTCTTTGATTTGAGATAAAGGGATGAGAGGTTTTGGTTCAATAGGATCTATCAGTGATTTGGTGTAGAAACTGACATTCAGCCAGCGGTTGTGCTTATATCCAACCTTTTCTAAAGTTCCCTGACAGATAAACCCTATTTTTTCATGAAAGATTTTAGAAGATGTGTTTTCTTCTGTGATGATGGAGATGATGCGATGAATATTCTGACTTATGGCGATTTCAAAAAGAATCTCACACAGTTTTCTGCCATATCCTTTGCCTTTGATTTCTTCAGCCAGATAGATGGATAAATCTGCAGTATGCTGATACGCAGTGCGTGGATTGAATGTACTTAGATAAGCATATCCCTGTACAACACCATCTTCTTCAAGCACGATCCAAGGATAAGTTTGTGTAATGGACTGCATGCGCTTCAAGAGTTCAGCTTCATCAGGGACAGTCATTTCAAATGAAACTGTTGTGTTGATAAAGGGGGCATAGATTTCTCGGATTCGAGAAATATCGTTTGATTGTGCAAGTCTGTACTTCATAAAAATCACTTCCAGAATCAGTATATCGTGGTTATGGTCTGTTGAAAAGAAATTCATGAAACTTCCAGGACTCTTTTATATATGTGTTGTGTTATAATAATATTGTATTCAGGTGTATTGTACTTAATATGGGAATGAAGCAATCTTCAGCTGCCCCAGCAACCGTGATGCGGACGAACTTCCATTGGCCACTGTGAGAAATCATGGGAAGGCGGAAAAGTAGGATGATGCTTAGCCGGAAGACCTGCCTGATGCAAAGGTGGTTTTTCCTCTGGGTGAAGGAAAGAAACTGGACTTGTTTCAGTTTTTTCAGCTCATTTCAGAGGAAATGGGCTTTTTCTTTTAATGGAAAGGAGAAACATATGCGATCAAATCAGTTCAGTGTCAAACAGTTGTGTGTCATTTCAATCATTGCCTGCATTGAAGCAGTTGTGTTTACATCATTTTCACAGCTTTTGTATCTTGAAGCGATTACATTGACTGTGTTGATGTTTGCGGTTGTTTTTGACAAGCGTATTTCTTTTATGGGTGCTCTGGTTTATGGTCTTGTCAATATGGTCATCAATGGCATTACACCATGGACATGCATGTATTTTCTGATTTACCCGTGCTATACGCTTATGGTGATTGTGATGAGGCCTGTATTAAAGGATCGCGTGTTGGGCTACAGTATTCTGTGTGGTGTGTTGTCCTTTATGACAGGCCAGCTTCTTCAGCTTCCGTATCTGTTGTTTTCTGAGAAAGTCACTGCCTTTTATCTTCTTGCAGGACTGAAGACATCGTTGATTCAAGGTGGTCTCAGTGCTGTTTCCTGTTTTGTGCTGTTCCAGCCTCTGAGGGTAGTGCTGGAGAAAATTGAAAGGAGATTAAATGTATGAAACTGATGAAAATGCTGCTGAGTGCACTGCTGATTTTTGCGGTATGCGGATGCACAAAAAATGATGTGAAAGATGGAGTGGAAAAGACTGTTACCATCACCCTGAAAATTGAGGATGCCATGAACCAGAAAGAATTGTTTGCAGGGGCTGTGAGTGCATCTGGGATTGAACTGACTTTAGCGGATGTGTTGAGTGCCAATGCCGATGTTCTGCAGTTGGTCAGTGAAGATACGTCTTATGGTATGCAGATCAATGGTCTGATGGGTGTTGAAACCGCTGACTGGAATAAAGGGCCTTGGTGGGGATACACTTCTGAAAACAATGAATCCTGTATACAGGCTGGTTATTGCACAGGTGCATCAGAGCTGAAGGTTGCCGATGGTGATGAATTCAACTTTACTTTCTCACAAGGATATTAAGATGTAAGAGTTCTGTTTTTCAGGACTCTTTTTATGTGTTAAAATAAAGAATGAACAGGAAGTGAAGCAGGATGGAAAAGAGAATCAGTTTTCTTGATCTGCAATGGATCAATGAACCAAAAGACAAAATAGTAAAAGAAAAGAGTGTCTTGATTTCAACAGATCCTAAAACGAATTTATGGAATCAGACTTATATCAATGAAACTCATCATAATGCACCAATGCTGGTGTTTGAGGATGAAGATGAGATGACATTGACGGTTAAAGTTGATTTTCATCATCTGAAAAAATATGATCAGTGCGGTCTGGTGGTTTATATTACTGAAGGCTGCTGGTTCAAGCTGTGTGTAGAGGCAATGGATGCAGTTGCATCTAAAGTGATTACGGTTGTGACACAGAATGGTTATTCTGATCAGTCCAGCATGAACATTGCTTCTCAGATTCATTCGATGTATTTTCGAATTCATCACAGAAATTTCACTTTTCTGGCGCAGAATTCTTTTAATGGCATTCATTATAAAGATATGCGATTGTTTCACTTGGATCCTTTAGGACAGCGTCTGAAATTTGGTGTTTTTGCGGCCAGTCCGATGGATTCCAGTTTTGATGCAAAGTTTACGGAAATGACAAAAGAAAGCTGTTTATGGCAGCCTTATCAGGGAGAATAATATGCGAGTAGAAGAAAGATTA
>JAZRUQ010000032.1:0-12291 GCA_045652605.1 Erysipelotrichaceae bacterium | reverse complement strand
CCCGGGAAACAAATGCGGAGCCTGAAACACATAACCAAGCTGTGAATGAAGCCATGAAATAGAACGGTCTTTATAGTCAACGCCATCAATCAAGATATGACCGCGCTTTGGTTCATAGAAGCGGCAGATCAGATTAATAATCGTACTTTTACCCGATCCGGTTTCACCAACCAGGGCAATCGTCTGTCCTGCTTTGACACTCAAATTGAAGTCCTGAAGTACTGGTTCAGCTTCATTGTACCAGAAATCCACATGTTCAAACTCTACATTTCCTTCAATTCGTTCATAATTCTCAGGTTTTGGTGAAAAAATTGTACCATATTTTGATTTCACCTCATCACAATCATCCAGCTCAATATCACTTTCCAACAGTGAAATCACACGTTCTGCACTAGCTTGAGCCATCTGGAATTCAGCAATCAGACGGGCAATCTGACGCAATGGCTCAAAAAACTGTGTAGCATACTGCGTAAACATCAAGAGTGTCCCAAACTCAATCACATTCAGCAGCACCTGATGACCTCCAACCCACAAAATCGATGCCGTTGAAATAGAACCCAAACCAACCACAATCGGCATAAAGATAGCTGAAAGTGTTGCGGCATGAATGCTGCTTTTTCGCATATCTGAAGTATGACGCTTGAACTCCTCAAGATTATCATCTTCCAGAACTAAAGTTTTAGTCGTCTTGGCTCCCATAATCCCTTCAGAAAAACCACTGGTAATCTTGGAATTGATTTTACGAACTTCACGATAGCTTTTTAAAATACGCGTCTGAAAATAAACAGAGACAACTGCCAGAATCGGCACGATCATCAGAACCAGAAGTGCCAGTTTCCAATTGACACTCAGCATCATCACCGTCGTAAAAATCATCAGAGAAATGCCCCAGAACAGATCCATCATAGACCATGAAACAATTTCTGATAAACGTCCGACATCACTGGTCATACGGGCTATAATCCACCCTTGTGGTGTCTTATCAAAATAACTGAAAGGAAGTTCATTCAACTTATGGAAACAGTCTTTTCTTAATTGATATGAAAACTTCATTTCAATGCGCCCGGCAATCCAGAAAAATCCATAAACCCCAAAAGCCTGAAGTGTAATGCAGATAAAATAGAAAATACCGAAACGGATAAATTCGCTTTCCACAAAACCATCAGATGCAAACGTATCAATTGCAGTCTTGTTTAAATAAGGAAACAGCGTATCAAATCCTGCAATCATGATATTCAATACAAGCAATGCTAAAATCAGACCACGATAAGGGACAATCATGCCAATGATTTTCTTCCATGTTTTAAAATCGAATGATGAACTTGAATACTCTTTTTCATCGTAAGACATGACTATTCCTCCCCTCTAGCTTGAATTTCAGCGACTCTCTTATACAGACCATCCACACTCATCAAGGACTCATGAGTACCTGACTGCGTAATCTGACCATGTTCCAGTACAAGGATCAAATCTGCATCTTTCGCTGAATTGATACGTTGAGTAATAATCAGTGTTGTACACATATCAGAGACACTCTTTAAAGCCTCACGGATGTCGGCATCGGTCTGAGCATCGACCGCAGACAATGAGTCATCAAAAATCAGAATCGGTGTCTGATTCACAATGGTTCTGGCAATAGCCACACGCTGTTTCTGTCCACCGGATAACGTAACACCTTTTTCACCAATCATGGTCTGATAACCTGCATCAAACTCTTCAATGACATCATGAACTGACGCAATCTTAGCAGCACGATGCAGCTCTTCTTTTGATGCATTCTTTCTGGCAATCAGGATATTCTCTTCAATTGTTTTAGAAAACAGGAAAGGCTCCTGCAGGACAAGACCTACTTGTTTTCTTAAATTCTTTTTTTCAAGTTCTACTGTAGACACACCATCAATCAGCACTTCACCAGAAACAGGATCATATAAGCGCGAAATCAGATGAATCATAGAACTTTTGCCAGAACCTGTAGGACCTAAAATGGCCACAGTCTGTCCTTTTTCAATCGTAAATGAAACATGATTGAGCACATTCGACTGATTTTCATAACCAAAGCAGACATCTTTGAATTCAATCTTTCCATCTACACAGATTGATTTGCCCTCACTTGATTCAACAGGTACATCAAGGATTTCAAGAAGTCGATCAATGGATACACTCAACTTACCCAAATCTGCCAGAATACGACCTAAATTACGAATAGGCCATAAAATCATGCTCTCATATGAAATAAACACAAATAGATTACCTACACTCAGTTCACCGCGATGAGCCATAATTGTACCTGCCAGAACAATAATCAAAATCTGAATATAACAGATCAGATCAGAAAAGCTCCAGTAAAGACCTAACTGTTTTAAAAGCTCAAATGTCTTTTCCAGATAATCCTTGTTGTATTCATCGTAGCGTTCGATTTCATAAAGCTCACGATTAAACGCCTTTATAACACGTATACCAGAAATACTTTCTGTCAGTTTATCAGTCAAAACACCTTCTGACTCATCTGATAATCTGAAAATCTTCTGTGCCTTAGTAAAAAACCAGTAGGCAAAGACAATCAGAATCGGCATCGTCACAACAGCCAGTTTTGCCAGATCCTGATGGATTGAAAACAGAAGAACTGAAGCAATCAATGCAGTACATAATGAATACACCATTTCTGAATATTGAGCACTGATAAAGCGACGCACCTGATCCACATCACTGGTACAGCGCTGAATCAGATCTCCTGACTTGTTTTTGACATGATAGCTGTAATGCACATGCTGCAGATGATCATACAATTCATTGCGAATATTTCGTGTTACTGTTTCACCCACAACAGCATTCAAACGACCACGCAGATACTGAAACAGACACACAAAACAATACACAAACAGAATCAGCAAAAAACCTGTCCATAGATTGTTTCTTAAAACTTCCGTAGAGCCAGCCAGATCAATCAGAAACAGAAACAATGGATTTGTAACAGATTCACTTCCTAATACACTATCAATATAAAAACTGAAAATTAACGGTGAAATCAGATTCAACACGGTATAAATCATGACCACCAACGCAATGGCCAAAAGACGTCCATGAACCTCTTTTGACACATGCCATATATAACGAATTTGTTTCATACAACCTCCATCATATAAAAAGAAAAAGGACATCAAACTGTCCTTTTGTCTTTTGATTGTATCCAATACCACAACAACTGCGCAGAATGCACATGTGTCATCGCCTCAATCAAATTGAGCTCAATTCCAGCATCATACATCGCAAGCGCAACATCCATCTGTCTGCTCATGCATCTCACCCACTATTAGGGT
The DNA here is from genome assembly GCA_045652605.1 of Erysipelotrichaceae bacterium. Classification (GTDB taxonomy): domain Bacteria; phylum Bacillota_I; class Bacilli_A; order Erysipelotrichales; family Erysipelotrichaceae; genus RGIG1896. The sequence goes on along the minus strand of JAZRUQ010000032.1, from coordinate 8,974 downwards.
AAGACAAAAACGCACAATCATTCAGATTACAGATTAAAATGCTCAATCAGTGCCTGTGCAATCTGATCTGGGCAGCTTGTCGGCTTGGCACCACAGCGATTTCCTTTGAATACTTCAACGACTTCTTCAACAGTTTTTCCAGCTAAAATTTTTGAAATCCCGAGCAGATTACCAGGACATCCACCTACAATCTGCACATTCTTAATGATATTGCCTTCAACTTCAAAAGTCATGCTTCGAGAACATACACCTTTAGGTACATATGTAAATTTTTCGCTCATGCCATACACTCCTATTCTATACAGAAGTTACAAAAACTTCTTTTTCTTTATATCATAATTTGTCTTTGATTTCAATTCATACACGTTTATGCATTGTAATTGAGTTCTTTTGTGTAAAAAAATTCACATAAAATGCATCGGTTTTCGTTAACCTGATGTTCACAGCTATAAAAAAGAATGCTAAAATAAACGGAAATGAGGAATAGAATTATGAAGTATGTATTTTTAATCAATCCATTTTCAGGAAAGAAAAGCGGTATTCAAGTTTCTGAACTGATTGACAAAATCGCAAAAGAAAGAAACCTCGACTATGAAATTGTCGTTACTCAATATCCAAACCATGCCACAGAACTTGCAGACCACTACAGTGATGATAACACCGTCCTGGTTTCAGTGGGCGGTGATGGTACAGCACTAGAAACAGCTCAAGGAATCAAAAAAGGAGCCATGGCGATTCTGCCATGCGGCACAGGAAATGACTATTATAAAATGCTTGCCCCTTTCCATAGCGTTGAAGAAATGCTGATCAACACATTGGAAGGCAAGATTGTCAATGTTGACCTTGGTGAAAACAACATGGGAAAATTCCTGAATTGTCTTTCACTGGGACTTGATGCCCAAGTTAATCACACCGTTTCCAACAAGATGAGAAACATCCCTCTTCCCGGAAGCATCAAATACGTGATTGCTGCATTCAGAGAAATCATTCGTCCAGTACAGCCTGAAGTAACAATCATCGCTGATGGAAAGAAGATTGAAAAGAAAGTCACACTGGCAGCTGTCATGCTGGGAAGCTGCTATGGAGGAGGCTTTTATGCTGCACCTCACGCTTCTTTGCAGGATGGCATGTTTGATTTGTGCATCGTTGATGCTCTGCCAAGACTTAGAATGCTTCAGCTGATCCTGAAATACAAAGCTGGCAAACATGAACATCTGAAAGAAGTGACAATGATCAAAGCGAAAGAAATCACGATTACTTCTAAAACACCATCCATCTTCCAATGTGATGGAGAAAGCTTTGTAGAAACATCCATTACATTAAAATGCCACAAAGATCAGATTAAAATGCTGGTACCACAGGAATCACTCTTGCAAGAGTGATTCTTTTATTTACAATCTCCTAAAAATACTGTATTCTACATGTCGGAAATGAGTGATAAATATGACATTTAATGAAATGAACCTAAGTGCTCCTATTTTAAGAGCACTGGAAGATATTGGATATGAAGAACCAACAGAAATTCAAAGTCAGTGCATCCCTGTTCTTTTAGAAAACAAGGATGTACTTGGACAATCACAGACAGGTACAGGTAAAACTGCAGCATTTGCATTGCCCGTATTAATGAAACTGATGCCTGTCGAAAAGAAAAGACCACAGGTGCTGATTCTATGCCCTACACGTGAACTATGCCTTCAGGTTGGTGCTGAAATCCGCAAATACGCAAAATACATTGAAGGCTATCGTACAGTCTGTATTTATGGTGGTGAACCGATCAATCATCAGATTCTTGATTTGAAAAAAGGTGGAGACATTATTGTTGGTACTCCAGGACGTGTTTTGGATCACATCCGCAGAAAAACATTGCGTTTTGATCACCTTCATACCTTTATTCTTGATGAAGCAGATGAAATGCTGAACATGGGATTTTTTGATGACATCATGGATGTAGTTGATGTTCTGCCAAAAGAACGCCAGACTGTCCTGTTCAGCGCAACCATGCCAAAAGAAATTCTTGCAGTCGCACGAAACATCCAGACTGAACCAGTTGAAATCCGTTTAAAAGAAAAAACATTGACTGTAGAAAAGATTGAACAGCGCTATTATGAATGTTCACCAGTCGATAAAAAGAATCTTTTGATGCAATGCATTCAGATGATCAATCCATCACAGGCCATGATTTTCTGCAACACTAAGAAAATGGTTGATGATTTATGTGCTGAACTGGTTGCCCAGCAATACCCTGCCGCTGCATTGCATGGTGACATGAAACAGGAATCGCGCTCTACTGTCATGGACAACTTCAAAGCTAAGAAACTTCACTTTCTGATTGCGACAGATGTTGCAGCTCGTGGAATCGACGTTTCCAACATGGACGTTGTCTTCAACTATGATCTTCCACAGGAAGCGGAATATTATGTTCATCGTATCGGACGTACAGGACGTGCAGGCAACACCGGTCTTGCGATTACTTTCATCACACCAAGACAACGCGGCAAACTCAAAGACATTGAAAATCTGACACGTTCCAAACTGACTAAAATGGCCTTGCCGACAGAAGCTGAAATGAGACAGCTTCAGCTCTCTCAGATTAGAATGCAGATGAATGAACTGTTGCAGAAAGATGTACATCCTGCCATTTCACAGCTTTTGGAAGAAATGAAATGGATGGGCTACAGCTACAAAGACATGGCAGAAGCACTGGCATCCAACTTGCTGAAAACATCATCTCTGGAAGTCTTAAACAAAGCCCCAGAAGAAAACTCACTGGTCATCAAAAGTGATGCAACAAGCTGGATTGTACTGAATGTAGGTCATGATCAGGAAATCAATGCAGCTCATGTCGTCAGTGCAATTGCTGAAGTCAGTGGTCTTTCAGGAAACAATATCGGTAAAATCAAAATCGATCAGGATGAAACATTTGTCGAAATCCCAAAAGAAGTTGATAAGAAAGTTGTAAAAGCTTTAAAGAAACAGACCATCAAGGGATATCCAATTGAAGTACAGCTGCTTCAGGAAGCTCCAGGTTTCTTAAGAAAATACAGAAAGAGCGATGTTTCTGATAAAAAATCAGAAAAACCCGCAAAAATCGAAAAAGAACCAAAAAAAGAAGCTAAGAAAGAACCAAAAAAGGATTCCAAAAAATCAAAAAAAGAGAAAAAAGTAAAGCCGAACTGCAACAAAGACAAGAAAAAGAAAAAGGAAATCCGCAAAAAAGCAGAACCTAGATCAAATCGCGGTCGCAGAAGATAAAAGAAAAAGATGTGCAAGAACTTGCACATCTTTATTATTTTCAAAGATTAATAATTGTTTGGCTGAAGCATGAAGTATGCCTTTGGATGATTGCATACAGGACACATTTCAGGAGCTTCCTTACCATAATGCAGATGACCACAGTTGCGGCATTCCCACACCATTTCTTCTGGCTTTTCAAACACTGCATTTTCTTTCAGATTCTTAAGCAGAGCACGATAGCGAGCTTCATGAGCAGCTTCAACTTTCGCAACGCCTTCCATCACTGCAGCGATTTCATCAAAGCCTTCTGCACGGGCTTCTTCAGCCATACGTGCATACATATCAGTCCATTCAAAGTTTTCACCTTCTGCAGCATCCAGCAGGTTCACTTCAGTTGAAGGCACCTTGCCACCATGCAGATATTTGAACCACAATTTTGCGTGTTCTTTTTCATTGGCTGCTGTATCTTCGAAGAATGCAGCAATTTGCTGATAACCATCTTTCTTTGCCTGAGATGCATAATAAGTATACTTGTTTCTTGCCTGGCTTTCCCCTGCAAACGCTTCCCAAAGATTCTTTTCAGTTTTAGTTCCTTTTAAATCTTTCATCGTAATTTCCTCCTGTGATGAAAGGACACACAGACCACTGTGATCCTATCTGTAATATACCGTATTTGCCACAAGCTTACAACTGTTTTGTCATAGATGGAAGCTCAAACCAGAATGTTGTACCTTCATTCAGTTTTGATATGACACCATATTTTGCCTGATGAAGCTCAAGAATTTCTCTGCAGATATTCAACCCAATTCCACTTCCCTTTTGTGCACGTACATGAGTACGATCAATCTTGTAATATCGATCCCAGATATAAGGAATCTGATCAGAAGGAATGCCTTCTCCAAAGTCCTGAATTTCAACACGTACTGAATCATTGATTTTCTGGCATCGAATTTCAATACGACGTGAATTACCTGAATATTGTATCGCATTGTTGATGAAATTGTACAGCACCTGAGACAAACGCTGCGGATCACTGTATACTGCCACATCATCACAAATCAAATTCAACTCGAATCCTTCTGAATCCATATATTTCTGATAACGGTCTACAATTGACTTTAATAGATCGATCATTTTAACTGTTTCTTTGTTTAACGTAACCTGATGACTTTCAAGACGACTTAAATCCAGAAGGTCATTCACCAGCAAGCTTAAACGTTTTGCTTCATCAAGAATCACCTGTGCATTTTCAGGTGTATTTTCTCCTGGAAGATCTCGCATCATTTCACTGTACCCTTCAATCATTGTCAGCGGTGTGCGCAGATCATGTGAAACATTAGAAATCAGATCGCGCCTTATTTGATCGACTTCTTTCAACTGTTGAACGGCATAATTCAATGTTTCAGTCAACTCATTGATTTCCTGATAGCCTGATGCCTTGAACTGCACATCAACACTTCCGGTTGCCAGAACTTTGGCTGCCTGATTAATTTCCTCTAAGGGACGGGTTACCTTCAGATTCATAAAGATGGCAAGACCACATGCAACAAGGACAATAATCCCTGTAATAAACACCAGCTGCACGTTTAATGTTTCAACTGTAGAATTGACAGGTGAAATACGCGTGCTGACCAGAATCAAAGCATCATGATAAACCGTCTTCGCTAAGACAATATCATGAAATCCTGTTTCTTTGTATACTGTCTGATTGCCAAACCCCATTGGAATGACTTCTACGGTTTCAACCTGATAGCGTCCATTGTTATTTCTGGCTTTCTGCCAATAGTCGACAACTTGTTCGCCACTTAAACGTGCTACAGCACATGCAGAACGATCCTGTGATACATACTGCACTTCTGATGGGATGGAATCAAGATTCACAAACTGTACAACACGAATACATACTTCATTATCAGAGCTGAGTGTATCAATTGTTTCCTGAATATCCTCTTGATTACCAAGCGATGCAGTCAGCTGAACTGCAACATCATTAAGATTTTTCGTCTTGATGGATTGATAAAACGTATCCAAAAAGGCAGTCTGAAAAAGCCAGATCAGAAAAATCATGGCAAAGACAAAACTTAAAAGATAAATCAGAATCTTCCAGCGAAGACTAATTTGTTTTTTCAAATCGATAGCCTACCCCTCTTAATGTGACAAGATAACGACTGTATTCTTTCAGATTACGTCGAAGAAGTTTAATATGTGTATCCAATGTGCGATCATCTCCATAAAAATCATAGCCCCAGACCAACGAAAGCAGTTTTTCACGAGTCATGGCAATACCACGGTTGTTGACTAAGGCACACAACAGTTCATATTCTTTTGGTGAAAGTGCTGCAGTTTCTCCATCAACAAACACCTGACGAGCTGAAAAGTCAATCTTAAGACCTTCCAGTTCAAAAGTATCATGTTCAACACTTTTAACACGTTTGACAATTGCCTTGATGCGCATCATCAACTCTTTAGGAGAAAATGGCTTAACGACATAATCATCAACACCCAGATCAAAGCCATGAATTTTATCATATTCTTCACCTAGTGCAGAAAGCATCAGAATCGGCACATTTTTTTCTTTGCGAATCTGACGACATGCTGAAAACCCGTCAAGTTCAGGCATCATGATATCCATAATGATACAATCATAATCCTTCTTCAATGCCTTAGCTACAGCATCAAGACCATTGAATGCCTCATCACATTCAAAACCTTCATACTGTGCATACTTACGGATCATTTCACGAATTTTAATTTCATCATCAACAATTAAAAGTTTAATCATACACATCACCATGTTCATCATAGTCACTGCATGTGAATTTCATGTGAACTCCTTATTTATAGTATAAAAGAAAAAGAAACGGGTAAACCGTTTCTTACAAAGATTTAATCTTTTCTACTGCCTTGATCAGACATTCTGTATCAGCAGCTTCAACATTTCCACCATCAACCAGATGAGCTGTTACTGGATTGAGAGGAATCTGAGCCAGCAGTTCAAGACCATACTTGTCAGTGATGTCTTTTGCATGACTTTCACCAAAGACATACAGTTTCTTTCCACAGTCTGGACATTCCACATAGCTCATGTTTTCAACGATACCCAATACTGGAATATTCATCATATTGGCCATGTTGATAGCCTTCTCTACAATCATGCTGACAAGCTCCTGAGGTGTAGTGACGATGATGATACCATCAACAGGCAGCTGCTGGAACACGGTCAGGGCAACATCACCAGTTCCTGGAGGCATATCCACAAACATATAATCTACATCATGCCAGATGACATCCGTAAAGTACTGAGCCACCATGTTGGCAATCACTGGTCCTCGAAGCAGTACAGGCTGTGTTTCTTCTTCCAGAAGCAGGTTTGTAGAAATCATCTGAATTCCTGTATCACTCATGGCAGGAAACATGCCATAATCATTACCACCAATCGCTTCATGAACACCAAATGACTTTGGAATAGAGGGACCTGTAATATCACCATCCAAAATGGCAACACGATTGCCTTCTCTGCTCATGGCAACAGACAACAATGAAGTCACCAATGACTTCCCTACGCCGCCTTTACCGCTGATAACACCAATAACTTTATTTACCTTGCTGTAAGGATTCAGCTGTGCTTTCTGAATCCCCTTGCGTTCCTTGCAGTCCTTGCTGGAACAGCTTGAACAATTATGATTACATCCACTCATGTTGAATATCTCCTTCAAAATACTCAATCATTTTACCACACTTACACTGAAATGGACATTGAAATCTTTCTTGACGAATTTTATAATAAGTAAAAGGAGCCATTTTCATGATTATTGTCATATTTACACTTATTTCAATATTGATTTTATGGATTGCCTTACGTGTTAAAAAATCAGAAAAAGCTGTAAGCCTATGGGCTAACAGCACAGAACAGATAATTGTAAAAGACATCAGAACATACAATACATCCTGCTATAAACTATTAAGAAATTATGCATTGATTCTGTTTCTGATTGGATTGCTGGTATCAACAGAAAAAATGGTTCTGATGATTATTGGATATCTATGTGTCGTCTTTGCATCACTTGGACTGATCGTCATCTATTCTTTGATTGAATCGAAACATCGCATATAAAACAAAAAAAGACACCTTCTCGGTGTCTTATAATTTTTCATTGCGGGGAAAAGGTTACCTTGTAGTCCACTGTTGGTCAGTGGCTAGATACATGTCAACCATGTTATGACAACTATACAAGGCAAGCAATCTTGCGACTGCTCAATAATAATATCACTTGCGAAGAACTTTGCAAGTGTTTTTTAAAAGAAAAAGAGGTTTCCCTCTTAATCAAACAGATTATCACTTTGATGTTCACTGAAATCAGGCAAATCCGGTAATTCATCTAAAGACAATAGTTTAAAGCTGTCCATGAATTCTTCAGTTACACCATACAAAATTGGACGTCCTGGTGCTTCTGATCTTCCTACTTCAGTAATCAGATTCCTTGCCTGAAGCTTTCTTAACATCATATCACAGCCTACACCACGGATTTCTTCAATTTCAACGCGTGTAATTGGCTGTTTGTAGGCTACGATAGCCAAAGTTTCCAATGCACTTTGCGACAGCGCAGAAGTCTTGGCACTCTGGAACAGTTTCTGTGCAAATGGGTGTACGATGGCCTTGGACATGAATTTCCAGATTCCGCCATAGCAGACCACTTCCATACCGAAGCTGTCATCCTGATATTTATTCTGCAGACTATCCAGAAGCTGCTGAGCGGCTTCTTCACTGATTTCCAATGATTTGGCCATCAATTCTTCTGTAATGCCTTCATCTCCAACAAGAAACAAAAGACCTTCTGCAATTGGCAGCAATTCTTCCATTATGCCATTCCCCTTTCAAACCAGATGGTTTCAGATTCATCCACACTGAACACTAGAATGTGATTTTTTGCCAGTTCCAAAATGGCGAGGAAAGTCACAATCGATTCATGAAGACTTGTGCAGTCTTCCAGCAGATTTTCAAATGTGAATGTTTTAGGCAGAGTACGCAGACGCGCAGTTATCTGCATTTTGCGATCATCCACCGATAATTCTTTTTTTGTATAGCGAGTTTCAATTGGCTTTGACAACTGTGCACGACGCAGACACTTCATCATTGCCTTTACCAGATCATACGGATTTCCTTCCAGTTTCTCATCCGATTCCATTTGCACCCACTGGTCACTTTCATTGGAAAGTGGACGAGTCAGATGCAACAGACGTTCCTGATGCAGATCATTGAGTGCACAGGATACTTCTTTAAACTGCTGATATTCAATCAGACGACGCACCAGACGTTCTTTTGGATCTTCTTCATATTCAGCTTCCAGTTTGGAATCATCCTTCGGAAGAAGCTTGCGGCTTTTGTATTCAATCAAAGTTGCCAGTTCAACCAGATATTCGCTTTCTACTTCAAGATGAAGATGTTCCATCTGATTCAGATAGCTGAGATACTGGTCGGCAAGCACACTGATATCCAGATCAAACAGATCCAGTTCATGTTCTTTGATCAGATGCAGCATCAAATCCAATGGACCTTCAAACTGCTGAGTATTTACCTGAAACGACAAAACAATCACCTCTGCATGATTATATCAAAAGAAGACAGAATTTGTCACTTCTTTTTTCCAGTCAATAATGCAACGACCTGTTTTCGATCAAATGGAATCAAGGGAGAAAGATAACAGACTGGTCCGCAATCTGTCGTTAACAACAAGAAAAA
>JAZRUQ010000031.1:0-10987 GCA_045652605.1 Erysipelotrichaceae bacterium | reverse complement strand
GGACGGCATTTTGTGTTGATGATCTTAGCCATGATGTTTCCGCCAAAGGCTGGACGAATCTGCACCAGATCGGAATTTTCACGCATCTCAAGCGATGTGCAGTCAGCTGTCAGACCTGTTCTGAAACGAACTGCCACTCTTGGTGCCAGCGAACGACCTGTTGTTGTTGCACCAACCAGACATACCGATGGCTTCATAGTGTTGATGCAGTCTTCAAAGACATTCGCAAACACATCAACACGGAACGTTTCAAGTTCTTCATCATCATACAGATATACACGATCAACACCGCTGTACAGCAGTTCCTGTGCCTTTTCTCTGATGTTTTTCCCAGACATCAGCGCTGCTACTTTCATATTGACAGGCTTAGCCAGTTCAAGGGCCTTGCCGATCAGCTCATAGCTGACTGGATGAATCGATTCATTGTCATGTTCCACATAGACCAGGATATCTCTCCACTGACTCTTATCGATAGCTTCAACTTTTTCTTCTTCAACAGAAATTGCACCAACTGGACAGTTGCGTACACACATTCTGCACATCTTGCAGGCTGCATTGATTTCTACTTTGCCACTGTCCATGGACATGGCCGCAAAAGGACATTTTGATACACACAGACCACACTGAATGCATTTGTCATGATTAACTACTAACTGTGCCATCTTACTTTCCTCCTGCCACTTTCAGTTCAACCAGTTTATCAAACAGTGCTTTCGCATTGTCTTCAGTTGAACCTTCCAGTCGTACTGACTGCAGATCATACACGGGTTCAAAAATCTTTTCTACCTGAGTTGGTGATCCGCTCAGACCATAACGTTTTGTATCCTTGCATTCGCACTTATCCAGATTCAGCACATGAATCTCTTTTTTGCGAGCTTCTTTCATCTTCAAATAAGAAGGAAGACCAGGCTCAAAAATACCCTTTTCAACAGTCAGAAGACATGGATAATTCAAACGCACATCCGCCACAGAATCCATCATTTCCTGCTGAACCACTAAGCCTTTTTCATCCGCATCAATCAGCTTTCTTACCCAGCTGACATGCGGCATGTTCAGCACTTCACCAATGGCAGGACCAACCTGGGCAGTATCACCATCAGTTGTCTGCTTGCCGCATAAAATCAGATCCACATCACCAATGGCTTTGATTCCCTGTGCCAAAGTGAACGATGTAGCCAATACGTCAGCCCCTGCAAAGCGTCTGTCACTTAAAAGCCAAGCTTCATCAGCACCCATTGCCATGGATTCAACCAGAACCGCTTTTGCTGCATCAGGCCCCATGGAAATCACATGAATTTCTGCACCTGTCTTTTCTTTGATACGCAATGCTGTTTCCAGTGCATATAAATCATACGGATTCATTTTTGTATCAATACCATTACGAATCAGAACACCTGTCACTGGATCAACCTGTACCTTCTGTGTGTCAGGCACCTGTTTTACACACACGATGATTCTCATATTAGTTCCTCCTTGAAATGAGACATTTCAACCTATTACTTTTTCATTATAACACTGAAATTTATGTAATGAAATCGCTTTCATTTCACAAAGTCGTTTGTTTTTTCACATATCTGTTGATTTTATCTACAAATATCTTGTGAATTTGTTGACAATATCTACTGAGGTGTTACACTCTTTATGAACACGTTCATAAAGAGGTGAAACATGCCGAAAATCATTGAGGGTGCCAAAGAAAAAATTCTGCATTGCACCAGAAAACATTTATCTGAAACAGGCTACACTTCCCTGTCCTTACGTCTGATTGCCAAAGAATGTCATCTAGGAGTTGGAACTATCTACAATTATTTCCCTTCGAAAGATGACTTGGTTGCCCAGATTATGCTGGAAGACTGGCTCAAGTGCCTTTCAGAAATGGACAGACATATTGATACCGCAAAGGATGCCGAAACCGGATTGATTCAGATTCATCATGATTTGAAAAACTACTGCATTCAATATGAATCTTTGTTTAAGGAAGCAGAAAGTTCAGCTCATGTCGTATCAAGCCGACATGACTTACTGGTCAGCCAGATGAAAGAAAGAATTCGGAAACTGCTGAATCAGTTCAATCATGATGATGAGTACAGTGTACTTATGGCAGAACTCATACTGATCAGCGCAACCAAAAACACAATCAATGATCATCACTTCAAAAAGGCCATTCACCAGTTATTAAGAAAGGAACATCATTATGAGCAGCTTTAAAGATTTACGTATCGTCGATAACTTCTATCAGACATCTTCCTTCTTTCCAATGCCGACTGTATGCATCAGCACAGTCAACTCTGATGGATCATTGAACATTGGAACCTATTCTCTGTGCTTCCCTTACTACATTGCAGGAAAAAGCCGTTATGCCATGCTGCTTGAATGCAGAAACACATCCAACACAGCCATGAACCTGTTAAGAACAGGAAAATGTGCCATCAACTTCATTACCGATGAAAAAGAAACTTTCAAAGAAGCTGTACGTCTTGGATTCCCAGGTCCATCCAGTGAAAAGATGGGCGATCTGAAGTTCAAGATGGAAGATGGTCAGGCAGATCCAGAAGACCCTAATCGTCCACAGGTCATGAGTGATGCATATCAGGTGTTTGAATGCACATGGGATTCAGCTTTGGAAAATGCATCCAGATTCAATGTGGAAGACATCGATGATGGACATCCTGGTCCATACAACGATTTCAATGGCATCACATCCAAATATGGTGCACACTTCATTTTGAACATCGATAAGATTCTGATGAAGGAAAAATATTATAATGCGATCGTCAACGGTGTGACAAAGAAAGACTTCCCGCCAGTACCAGTGGATTATGGATATCGTGATTCAACCAACTTCTGGTACACTCAATTCCCTAAACTGAAAAAACCAATCGCAGAACCTATCCCTGCTCCAAAAGAAATTGATCTCTCTTCCATCCGCTATGCTGCAGACAGATGCCATGATACGATCAAATTTACAGATGAAGCTCTGAGTAACTTCGTCAAAGTACCTCGTCCATTCTTAAAGACAGTTCTTAACGGCTGTGTAGACTGGGCCAAAGAAAACAATGTAACGTTGATCACAGCTGAACATGTCAAAATCATCAACGATAAACGTAAACAGGAGAAAAACAAATAATGAAAGTCGTACTTGCAGGTGCTTTCGGTAAACTCGGAAGCGACATTTTAAAAGAACTCGTAAAACAAGGTCATGAAGTTACAGCTTTGGACCTGATTAAAAAAGATATTCCTGAAATCTCAGGAAAATACACTGCTATTCAAATTGACGTGACAAAACCAGAAACATTAAAAGGTGTCATGAACGGTGCAGAAGCCATCATTTCAACAGTAGGTCTGACAGGAACAAGCGCAACCATCACAAACTATGACATTGACCTCAATGGCAACCTGAATCTGTTGAAAGAGGCAAAAGAAGCAGGCATCAAACACTTCAGTTATGTCTCTGTCATCAAGGCTGATTCTGATCCAAAAGTCCCTATGCTTCACGCAAAGGCTTTGTTTGAAAAAGAACTGAAAAACAGTGGATTGACTTATGTCATCCACCGTCCAACTGGTTATTTCTATGACATTGCGAAGGTGTTCATGCCAATGATTGAAAAGGGATCAGTTTCACTGCTGGGCAAAGAAGACGCTCATGCCAACGTCATTGATACAACTGATCTGGCTGAATTCATCGTTCTGCACATGCATGATATCAACACAACCTATGATATCGGCGGAAAGGAAACTTACAGCTATGAAGAAATCGCAACCATGTTCTTTGAAGCAGCAGGTAAAGAAGTGGTCATCAAACGCGCGCCAGTTTTCCTTTTTGATGTGCTTGCCTTTATCAATAAGCTGAAAAAGAACGGTAAAGAAGCAATCATTCGTTTCTCAAAATGGACACTCACAAACGAATTGGTGGGTAAGGATGTCTATGGCGACAAGAGCTTTAAAGAATACATTAAAAGCTGCTACAACAAGTAAGGAGTGAAATCATGTTTCCAAGTACAATCTGGATTATTCTGGCTGTATGTGCACTGATGTGCTCTATCGGCTTCTATAAATTTGTCTATTTCCTGTCCGTAGGCTATGGCTTTGCGGTCACAGGTGCAGGAATTGCCATCCTGCTTCTTTATGGCAAAACACTTTCTATCTGGACTATTCTGATGTGTGTCCTGTTTATCATTTATGGCATTCGTTTAGGTGGATTTTTGCTGATCCGTGAAATCAAAAGCGCAAGCTACAGAAAAACACTGGATCATGCCACTAAAACTGAAAAACCAATGCCTGTTTTTGTCAAGGCAACCATCTGGGCATGTGTATCTGTTATGTATGTTCTGCAGGTATCCCCTGTTTTCTATCGTGCCGCAAATGGTGATACAGCCAACATTTTTGCGATTATCGGCACAATCATCATGGCCATCGCCATCCTGATTGAATCACAGGCAGACAAACAGAAATCTGTAGCCAAGAAACTCAACCCAAACCGTTTCTGTGACACTGGATTGTACACCATCGTACGCTGCCCTAATTATCTGGGTGAAGTTCTTTTCTGGACAGGTGTTCTGATCAGCGGTATTGGGGCTGTTAAAGGACTGCAGTGGATCATTGCCATTTTAGGCTACATTCTGATTGTCTATGTCATGCTCAGCGGAGCTAAACGTCTTGAACTCAGACAAAACAAGAACTACGGCAATGACCCTGAATATCAGGCTTATGTGAAGAAAACACCAATCATCTTCCCTTTGATTCCTTTGTATCATCTGGAAGATGTAAAGTGGATTGTGGTGTAATATGAACGGTATTACAGTCACAATGGCCATCGTGGATTTCATCCCCGTTGTGCTCTTCTTTATTGCGGCAGTCCTTCTGCAGAATGATCTGTATTCAAAACTGTCCAAGACAAAATACACACTTTTATCGGCAGGTTCATTGATGATTTTTATTGGTGGCGCTTTAAAAGCAACATGGAAAATCCTGTATGCCCTCAACATCTGTGATTATCAGGCACTGGATATCAGTTTCTTCCCATTTCAGGGAATCGGATTTCTCTTGGTGTTCTTATCTTTAACTGGCATCTGTTCAAAGAAGTTCAATAAGCTTTATTCAGTTGTCCCAGTATTCACTTCAAACATGCCATTTGTGATTCTTCAGGTCATTGGATGTGCTGGAACTCAGTTCATGCTGATGGGAAAATCACTGCAGATGAAAAAGAAATCTGCATTTGCAATGTACATCATCGCCTTCATCTTCATGCTGGCAATGGGCTACTTAAGTGCTAAATTCGATGATTCTTCATCCATGCACTGGCTGGCACAATGCACCAATATCATCTCACAGGGAACTTTCCTTGCAGGCACATTCATTCTGCACAAAGCAGGTTTAGGAAAATAAAACAGGAATAGAGAACTATTCCTGTTTTTTACACTTGCAATACAACTCCTATTCAATGGTTATACAGCACTTTTCCGTCAATTTAAGCCCTCTTGTTTTGTCTAAACAGGCTGTGTAGAATGATTTTGTGGGTAGAGGATAGCCTCCTGCATGATTCGTTTTACCACAAAACCCACCATGCAAAGGAGGTATTGGATATGAGTGATTATGAAATCATGTCTTTAGTCTTACAGGTGTTGATACTTCTTGTATCGATTGTAACAGTAACTGGATCAGTACTCTTTTCAATCATAAACACTAAAAAAGACTACCCCATCGACCAAGATAAGTAGTCTTTTTTAGGAATATTCATCTTGCAGGGGGTTATCCAACCCTCTACCCATCTTCAATATAGCATAGTCATCCAGACAATGCAGCACAACAGGATTTACTCTTTTTCTGTATCCTCTTCCTTTTGAGGATTGAATGTTTCAAACAATTCTGCATTCGAGACAACCGGACTTTTTGGACTTCTCCAATGCCCTCTGTGTCCTGTTTTAATCTGTTTCTTTAAATCATGCACAACAGCCCAGCCGGCTAATGCTGCAAACACAAGCACAACAAGATAATAAGCACCATTCATCATTTTGTCTCCTTCTCTATAGTTTAAATATAACACAATTGAAAAGAATCATTCTTATAGAATGACTCTTTTTGTTTACTGTTGATACTTGATCAGTGCAGTCTTGATTCTTTCCAGTGCATCAAAGACTTTCTGATTGTCTTTGTAGACACCCAGCACAATTCTTAAATGACCTTCTCCGCCTGGTCCATAATTGACACCATCATTGATGGATACTTTTGCTTCTTTGACCAGATAAGAAACAATATCCGATGAATTGCCTAAATTTGACACATTAACCCAGCACAAAAATCCTGATTCAGGAAGTGCCATGGACACATTAGGAATAGAATTTATGATTTCATAAGCTTTATGACGACGCACATCATAAGCTTCCTCAAAGATTTTCATGTAGGATGGATCTTCAAATGCTGCAATCACTGCACGCTGTGATGCGGTATGAGTTGCCCCTAAAACACCAACTGCATTGGCATACATTGTATCCATGATGACATCGCTTGTCACGATATAACCGACTCTGAAACCACTCAGTCCAAGTCCCTTTGATACAGAGAACACAGTAATCGTTCTTTCAAACATACCTTCCATGGATGCTGGGGTAATGAATTCATGGTCATAAGTGAAATCTTCAAAGGCCTGATCGCACACCAGAACCAGATCATGTTTCACACACACATTGCGCAGAGCTTCCAAAGATGCACGATTGTAGACAGTTGTGGTCGGGTTGTTTGGATGAGTCAGAATGATCATCTTTGTCTTATCTGTCACATAGGATTCCAGCACTTCCTCATTCAGCTGATAGCCCTCTTCTTCCTTCAACGGAACACTGACAATCTTTCCACCCATGATATCAATTGCCAGATAGTTGTTGGCATAACTAGGGGATGGAATCAAGACTTCATCACCCGGTTCAATAAATGGAAGAATGGAAAAATAAAGACCTGAGTCCGATCCTGGAGTAATCAGAATGTTGCGGTCTGGACTGACATCCAGATGATTCTTTTCTTTCAGTTTCTTTGCCAAGACAACTTTCAGTTCATAGGAACCAATTGGTGCAGTATAGTGTGATGCAGATGGTGCTTCAATTTCTGCAATCATTGCCTTTTTTACATGCTCTGGAAGTGAAAAATCAGGCATGAATGGATCAGCCCATCCCATCAGGGCAATCCCCTGTTTTTCCATTTCCTGATAAGAATTCCCTACATCGGCCTTTTCTACTGCTGAAAAAAGACCGCCTTCAGCCTTTTTAAAAGCTTCAATCATTTTATGTTTCATACAAAATCTCCTGCTTATTGTCTTTATTATACATGAAAAGAAAAGAACTTCCTAAGAAGTTCTAATCATTTTCAATCAGACCTGTATACAACTGATAATATGTGCCCTTCTTTTCAATCAAAGCATCATGATTACCACGTTCAATAATGCGCCCCTGATCCATGACCATGATCGCATTGGAATTTTTGATTGTCGATAAACGATGGGCAATCACGAACGTTGTACGGCCATGCATCAGCTTGTCCATTCCTTCCTGTACCAGTTTTTCTGTACGAGAGTCAATCGATGAAGTTGCTTCATCCAGAATCAGTACTGGAGGATTTGCCAAAGCTGCACGGGCAATCGACAACAGCTGACGCTGACCTTGTGATAGTGATGAACCATCTCGAGTCAGCATTGTATCATAACCTTTTTCCAGATGACGAATGAAGGAATGCGCATTGGCTAGTTTGGCTGCCGCAACCACTTCTTCATGGGTTGCATCCGGTTTACCATATTTGATATTTTCTTCAATTGTACCTGTAAACAAATGAGTGTCCTGAAGCACCATGCCTAGTGAGCGACGAAGATCATCTTTCTTGATCAGCTTGACATCAATACCATCATAAGTAATGAATCCCTTCTGCACATCATAGAAACGATTGATCAGGTTGGTCATCGTTGTCTTACCAGCACCAGTTGCTCCTACAAAAGCCAGTTTCTGACCAGGTTCTGCATACAGATTGATTTCATGCAGGACAGTCTTGCCTTCTACATAACCAAAGTCAACATCATGGAAACGCACATCACCTTTCAGTTCAACCAGACTGATGCTTCCATCTTCATGAGGATGTTTCCAAGCCCACTTGTTGGTAACTTCTTCTGTTTCAACAAGTTCACCATTTTCTTCTTTGACATTCACCAGAGTGACTTTTCCTTTGTCCACTTCAGATGGTGTGTCCAGCAACCCAAAGATTCTTTCAGCACCGGCCATTGCCATAATTACAGAGTTGAGCTGCTGAGAAATCTGGTTCAAAGGCATATTGAATGATCGATTCAATGCCAGAAATGAAGCCAGTGATCCCAATGTCAGACCACCAATGCCATTGAGAGCCAGAAAGCCTCCCATAAAGGCACAAAGCACATAAGAGATGTTGCCAAGATTACCATTGACTGGTCCCATCATGTTGGCAAACTTATGGGCATTGAATGCTGCATTGCTCAGTTCATCGTTGATTTCTATAAAACGTTCAGTTGCCTTCTGTTCATACGTAAAGACTTTGACAACTTTAGCCCCTTCCATCATTTCTTCAATGTAGCCATTTTCAATCCCCAGACGCTTCTGCTGAGCCATGAAGTATTTACCAGAATTCCCCATGATAAATTTCAGAGAAGCCTGCATGAAGAACACCATCACCAAAGTAACCAATGTCAATGGAACACTCATCATCACCATTGAAACGAACACGGATACCACTGTAATGATCGATGAAATAAATGATGGAATACTTTGAGATACGACCTGACGCAGTGTATCCACATCATTGGTATAAATGGACATGACATCACCATGCGCATGAGTATCAAAATACTGAATCGGCAATGTTTCCATATGAGTAAACAGTTCATTTCTCAAATCCAGAAGTGTTCCCTGTGAAATCACAACCAGAACTTTATGATACAGATAATTCGCAATGACCCCAGTCATATAAATGCAGGCCATTGTCGTTAAAGCCTGTGCCAGTGGCGCAAAATCAGGCACTTCAGAAACAAGAAGCGGTGTAATGTAATCATCAATCAGTGTTTTCATGAACACACTAGCTGTTACACTGGTCAGTGATGTCACAACAATTCCCACCAGAACAAAGGCATAATGGAAACGATAACGAACTAAAACATATTTCATCAGACGCACAAGAACTTTTACATCAAGTTTTCGCCCATCTGTAAAACCACGTGGTCTTTTACTCATTCTCATCCTCTCCTTTCTTCTGTGTTGTCCATACTTCCTGATAAATGGCATTGGATTTCAGCAGTTCTTCATGAGTTCCAATTCCATCAATGCGTCCATCTTCAAGCACGATAATGCGATCGGCATCCATCAGTGAAGAAATACGCTGAGAAATAATAATCTTGGTTGTTTCAGGAATGTATTCTCTGAAACTTGTACGAATCATCTGGTCAGTACGCGTATCTACTGCAGAAGTACTGTCATCCAGAATCAGTACTTTAGGTTTTTTCAACAGAGCTCGGGCAATACACAAACGCTGTTTCTGCCCACCGGATACATTGGTACCACCCTGTTCAATGTGGGTATCATACTTTTCAGGGAAACGCTGAATGAATTCATCTGCACATGCAAGACGACATGCTTCCAGCATTTCTTCATCCGTTGCGTTTTCATCGCCCCATCTCAGATTATCCTTGATTGAACCTGAAAACAGGACGTTTTTCTGAAGCACCATCGCAACACTGTCACGCAGCACTTTCAGATCATAATTGCGTACATCCACACCACCTACTGTCACTGAACCAGAATCAACATCATAAAGACGTGGAATCATAGACATCATCGTTGTCTTGGATGATCCTGTAGGACCTAAGATACCAATGGTTTCACCGGATGCAATCTTCAGATTGATGTGAGAAAGCACTTCCTTGTCTTCTCCCTTGGCATAGCCAAAGCACACATCCTTAAATTCAATTTCACCATTTTTCACTTCCATCACTGGATTTTCAGGATTGGTGATATCCGGCTTTTCTTCCAGAATCTCTACAATACGCTGAGCAGAAGCCATGGACATCGTCAACATGACAAAAATCATAGACAGCATCATCAAGGAAGAAAGAATATTCATCGTATAGGTAAACAGGCTCATCAGCTCACCTGTCGACAGCTGTGAACCGACAACCAGTTTTGCCCCCATCCAACTGAGCAGAATCATACAGCCATACATTGTCAGCTGCATCACTGGGTTATTGAACACCAGAATGTTTTCTGCCTTGGAGAACATCTTCTTCAGATTACCTGCCGCATCTTTAAATTTCTCAGTTTCTTCTTTTTCTTTTACAAAAGACTTCACAACACGAATATTCGTTACATTTTCCTGTACGCTGCCATTCAAATCATCATATTTCTTGAATGTACTTCTGAAAATAGGATGAGCATTCATGGTAATCAGTACCAGAACAACAGACAAAAATGCACCTGCACACAGGAAAATCATGGCCATCTGCGGATTAATATAAATGGTCATGCACATTGCAACAATCAGCATCAATGGAGAACGCACACACATGCGCAGCACCATCTGATAAGAATGCTGTACATTGGTTGCATCGGTCATCATACGAGTGACAAGACCTGATGTTGAATATTTATCAATATTGGAGAAACTGAATTTCTGAATGTTTTTAAACATAGCTTCTCTTAAGTTTTTTACAAACCCGCTGGATGCATACGCTGCATGGTAGCCGCTCATCCCCCCACAAAACAAAGAGACAAAGGCGCATCCCAGCATCAATCCTCCATATTTGAGAATTTCTGTCATGTTTCCCTGATCGATTCCTTTATCAATGATAAAAGACATCAAAAAAGGAAGCATGAGTTCCATCGTAACTTCTCCCACCATAAACAATGGTGCCAGAATCGATGATTTTTTATATTCTTTTACTTCCTGCAACAAACGTTTAATCATGTTGACCCTCTCCTTTCAAATTCTTTTT
>JAZRUQ010000030.1:0-2729 GCA_045652605.1 Erysipelotrichaceae bacterium | reverse complement strand
CAATAAAACGTAATGGTGCTTGTGATTTAGCTCAGATTCAATCTGGCGATATTCTGCTGGAAATCAATGGCACAAGATTGGCTGACTACAATGCATTGCGCGCAATTCTCTATACATTCAAACCGCAGGATATTGTTGAATTAACTGTTGTTCGTGGGGTTGAAACCAAGAAAGTGATGGTTACATTGCAATGATTAAACTGGTTTGTGTAGGCAAGTGTAAAGAAAAAGCACTTGTTCAGCTGATTCAGGAATATACAAAGCGTATCAGCGGATATTCGAAAATTGAAATTATTGAAACAGAGGAACTGATGGCTCCTCAAAGCAATTCAGCTGCACAGAATCAAAGTGTGATTGATCAGGAAAGTGAACATTCACTGAAGAAGATAAAGCCAACAGATTACGTAATCCTGCTGGATCTTCATGGGCAGACGATGACCAGTGAAAAGTTTGCCTCAAAAATCGATCAGGTGCAGATTTACAATTCTTCAGATATCACTTTTGTGATTGGGGGATCGTTAGGGGTAAGCGAAGCTTTGCGTAAACGTGCAGACTTTGCATGGAAACTTTCGGACAATACCTTTCCTCATCAAATTGTCCGTCTGCTGGTGCTGGAACAGATTTATCGCGCCTTCAAAATACTAAGGAATGAGCCTTATCACAAATAAGAAATAGTCTTGTAACCGCTTTGAAAAAATTGTATAATGACTATAGGTATTTAGGAGGAATTTCAGAATGAAACAGATTTCTGTGTTAGTTGTAGATCCAGTAGGGCTGCATGCTCGTCCAGCTACAGTTGCAGTAAATGTTGCAACTAAGTTCAAAAGTGAAGTGCTAGTTACATACAAAGGGCGTTCAGTTAACATGAAGTCCATTATGGGTGTAATGTCTCTGGGGATTCCAACTCAGTCTGAAGTCGTGATTTCTTGTGAAGGTTTCGATGAAGACGTTGCAATCACAACAATTGAGGATGTACTGCGTAGTCAGAATATAATTGCTTAATGAAAATAAGACAGTTTCAGCTGTCTTTTTTTTCAGAATCATAAATATATTCAGGAGGGGAAAAGAAATGAATTTAGGAAAAGTAGAATTGCATCTGCATCTGGATGGAACATTGGATCTTGAAACAGCATTCCATCTGGCACTGAACAGAAAAATTATTGATGAAACTTGGACAATGGAACAGTTTAAACAAAAAATGACTGTACCTTCAGATAATCCGAGTCTGGAGGAATGTCTGAAATGCTTCGACTTTCCAATTGCGATTATGCAGGATAAGGAAGCATTGTCAGAATGTGCCTATTCAACAATTCGTAATTTAAATGATTTGGGTTTGATTTATGCTGAAATCCGTTTTGCACCGCAAGTTCATATGCAGAAAGGATTAACTCAGGATGAAGTTATTGAGGCTGTGCTGGAAGGTAGAAATCGCGCTGCAAAAGATTTCCCAGAAGTTAAAACGAACATTATCTGCTGCTGTATGACTTATGGCAATGCGAAAATCAATGAAGAAGCGAACATGGAAACTGTTCGTGCAGCAAAGCGCTTTTTAGGTAAAGGTGTTGTTGCGGTTGATTTGGCAGGTGCTGAAGGATTATGTCCTATGCTGGTTTTCAAACCAGTGTTTGATCTGGCAAAGGAACTTGGTGTTCCATATACAATCCATGCTGGTGAAGCTGGACCTGCATCCTTCGTAAAAGATGCAATGGATATGGGGGCTTATCGTATTGGTCATGGTGGACACAGTACACAAGATCCTGAAGTCATGCGAGAAGTAATTGAAAAGCAGATGACACTGGAACTTTGCCCAACAAGCAACATTCAGTGCCATTGTCAGCCATCTTATGAAGAACATGCAATTATTGAGCTGTACAAGGCAGGTGCTAAGGTTACTGTCAATTCAGACAACATGACACTTTCAGGTGTAACAACACACACTGAAATTGAAAAGCTGATGACTCGCATGGGATTTACTGAAGCGGATATCAGAAAACTGACTGAGAATGCAATTGATGCAGCTTTCCTCAGCGAAGATGAAAAAGCTGAATTAAGAGCGAAATTATAAGGATGAGAGAATCATCCTTTTTTCTTTTGTTTTCCTGAGCAACTGAAATGACATAAAAGTTAGCTTATGCTAATATATATTCAACAAAAGAAAGAGGTGATCAGATGAGAAATCATCGAGCTTGTACAGAAAGAACTGAAATAAACTGACTGCATAAACTGCAGAGAATATATATAGAAAGACAAACTAAAAGGAGGAAAATCAAATGAAAAAAGAATTAGTATTATCAATGAATCGTTACCTCGCTAACTTAAGCGTCGAATATATTAAACTGCATAACCTGCACTGGAATGTTGTGGGTGTGAATTTCAAATCCATTCATGAATATCTGGAAGGATTGTATGATGGTCTGGCATCATCACTGGATGAAGTTGCTGAACTTCTTAAAATTCATGATGAAGTGCCTGCTGCTTCACTGAAAGTCCATCTTGAGCTTTCTGATATCAAAGAACTGGATTCAGTTGAACTGCATGGTAAAGAAGTACTTGAAATTGTCCTGAGTGATTTCAAACAGATGAGAAATCTGGCACTGGAAATTCGCAATCTGGCAGATGAAGAAGGCTATCCTGCAATTGTAAGTGCTTTTGAAGGTGACCTTGCGCAGTATGACAAGAACATCTGGTTTATCAAGGCAATGCTGAAATAAGTTGATTTAGACTGAATGG
>JAZRUQ010000029.1:0-18769 GCA_045652605.1 Erysipelotrichaceae bacterium | reverse complement strand
AGCTGCCTGCAAAGTTTGAAGAAGCTGACAGTGCTGATGTTGATGTTGTATCAGGTGCTACAATTACATCTGAAGCAATCAAGTCTGCAGTTCGTAAGGCAATCAAGCTGAAAAATGGTGAAACTGATTCAGGTATCAGCTTTACTGCAGGGACTTATACTGCAACAGTACAGGGTTACCGTGGAGAAATCACTGGTGAAGTGACATTTGATGAAACTTCAATCGTTTCTGTCAATGTAACAAACTGCGGTGATACTCTGGGTATTGCGTATGGTACAAAGACAACTCCAGTGGAAGCTTTGACTGCTAAAATCGTTGAAACACAGTCTTTGGGTGTTGATACAGTTGTAGGTGCAACTGTTTCTTCTAATGCGATCATTGCAATGGTAGCTGATGCTGCTGCACAGGCTGGTGCTGATGTGGATGCACTGAAGGCTGTAGCTGTTGCTAAAGAAGAAGCAAAAGATGTAACTTATGATGTGGATATCGTTGTTGTAGGTGGCGGTGCTGCTGGTCTTACAGCTGGTATTTCTGCACTGGAAGAAGGTGCATCTGTTCTGATCGTTGAAAAACAGGGTATTACTGGTGGTTCAACTGCACGTTCAGGTGGTAAGGTTCTGGCTGCTGGTACAGATCTGATGACTGAATACAACATGGACAACAATCCAGATCTTCTGTATGACTATCTGATGGAAGTTGGTCAGGATTTCATCAATGAAGATCTGCTGAAGCCATTTGTTTATGGTTCTGCAGATAACCTGGATTATCTGAGCCAGCATGGTGTTGTATTTGAAGACGTTGAAGCAGTTCACAGCAATCTGCCAATCTGGTGGGTACACAATACTCTGGGGCTGAGCGGTATGACTGATGGACATGGCGGACGTATTTCTGTTCCACTGACAAACAGCTTTGAATCTTTAGGCGGAGAAATCGTTTACAACACTGCAGCAAATGAACTGATCACAAATGCTGAAGGCAAAGTGGTTGGTGTTAAGGGTGTCAAGGCTGATGGAAGCGTTGTAACAGTAAACGCTAAGGCAGTTATCCTGGCAACTGGTGGTTATGCTCAGAACCGTGAAATGATGGCTAGAATCCCTGGTGATACTGGTTATTATTCAAGTGTTCCTGCAAGCAACACTGGTGATGGTCTGGTAATGGCTGGTGCAGTCGGTGCTCAGATCTGGGATAGCCCATCTGCAGCTCCAGTGTTCATTGATTTCACTTGCGGTGCAGGTGGAGGAGAACAGGGTGGTCTGATGGTCAGCTATGAAGGTAAGCGTGTTGTTAATGAATATTCTTACCAGTTCAATACAGCTCTGGCTATGGAAAAGACTGGTGTTCCTTATGGATGGTACATCGCAACTTCAACTGACCCTAACCCAGCAATTCAGTATGGTATGACAATGGAAAGCTCAATTCAGTCTGATACACTGGAAGGTCTGGCTGAACTGTGCGGATTTGATGCAGCTACATTTGTTGCAACTGTTGAACGTTACAATGAACTGTGCGACAAGGGTGTCGATGAAGACTTCGGCAAGCGTGCTGATCATCTGTGGAAGATCGAAGGCGAAAAGTACTTTGCATTCCGTATGATTCCAGTTGTAAGCTTTACTCTGGGTGGTCTGGTACTGGATACTGAAGCTCATGTACTGGATGTCAACAACAATCCAATTCCTGGTCTGTATGCTGCAGGTGAAATTGCATTTACAGGTCTGATTGGTGACAACTATCCATCATGTGGTATGGCTATCGGTGCTGGTACATTCTATGGACGTATCGCTGGTGCTACAGCTGTTTCTGAAAACAAGTAATTGAATGAAAGTTTTGGGTTGAATCTTTGGATTCAGCCCTTTTTTTATTTATGTATGATGGAAAACAGGTATAATAGAAGTGATAAAAAGGGGATATGTTATGAAGTTGAGCGTAAAAGATAAAAGAGCTTTTCTAAAAGCGGCAAGAGGAGAAATTCTGAATGATGTGGCACTTGTGAATGGTCAGATTGTCAATGTGTTTACAGGTGAAATCCGCAAAGGGAATGTTTATTTTTCACAGGGATTTATCTGTCATGTGGACTATCATGAAGAAGAAGTCAAGGCTAAAGAAATTATTGATGTGTCTGGCAAATTTGTCGTGCCTGGTTTTATTGATTCGCATGTGCACATTGAAAGCTCCATGCTGACACCGCGCAATTTTGCCAAAGCAGTGCTTCCATGCGGTACAACGACAGTGATTACAGATCCGCATGAAATCGGAAATGTCTGGGGAATTGACGGTGTTACCTACATGCATGATTCTGCCAATGATCTGCCGATGCGTCAGCTGATTGATATTCCATCGTGTGTTCCATCTGTACCTGGTCTTGAATTTGCGGGTGCTGATTTTGAAGCTGATTCCATTGAAAAGATTGCAGAACTAGAAAGAGTTGTCGGTCTTGCAGAAGTGATGGATTTTATCGCAGTCATTTATGGTGAAGAGCGCATGATGAAGATTCTGGAAGCTGCAGAAAAGAAGGGCATCTACATTCAGGGCCATGGTCCTGGACTGACAGGTCGTTTATTGAGTGCTTATCTGTGCGGTGGTCCTTCAACATGCCATGAAACTCATCAGCCTCATGAAGCGTATGAAAAAATATCTCAGGGGATGTATCTGGATACAGCAAACTCTTCCATCGCAACAAATTTTGATGGCATCTGGGAAGGTGTGAAGAATCTGAAATATCTCGATCATGTCTGCTTATGTACAGATGATCGTGAATCAGATGATATTTTATCAACAGGTCATATCAATGAAGGGATCCGCATCATGATTGAAAAGGGAATGGATCCTGTGGATGCGATTCGTGCAGCTACTTATAATTCAGCACAGGCCATTCATATGGAACATCTGGGAGCTGTTGCACCAGGTTATGTTGCCGATGTGGTTGTACTGGAAGATCTGAAAGACATCAAGCCTGCGATGGTCTTCTATGAAGGAAAGAAAGTTGCGGAAAACGGCAAGCTGTGTGTTGAAATTGAAGACAGATTCTTTGAACTTGAACAGAAAAATTCAATCTGCATCAAAGAATTGAGTACAGCTGATTTTGAAATCAAAGCACCAATTGAAAGCGGCAAAGTGAAAGCACGCATCATGGATTATGAAAATCTGGAAAGTGCACTCAGTGAAGTGATTGAAACTGAACTGGATGTTGTCGATGGTAAAATTGTGTTGAATGATCCTGATCTGAAGTTTGTGGCGGTTGTCAATCGTTATCCGGATCATGACAACATTGCGCTGCAGGTTGTCAAAGGCTTCGGTATTAAAAACGGAACACTGGCAAGTACCGTGTCGCATGACTGCCATAACCTGACGATTGTCTATGATACGGCTGAGCATGCCTTGATGGCTGCCAATGAAATCAAACGCGTTCATGGCGGTATGACTGCTGTTCAGGATGGTAAGATTCTGCATACACTGGCACTTCCAGTTGGTGGTCTTCTGTCTGTCAAGCCTGCTGAAGAGCTTTCATTGGATGCACGTGCAATGAAACAGGCCAATCGGGCTTTAGGTATGACTGAATTTGAAAATCCATTGCTGCGCATCGTCACACTGGCTTTACCGGTTATTCCGAATGTAAAAATGAGTGATCTTGGCTTTGTGGATGTCATCAATAAAACCTTTATTTCCATGTTTGATTAAGCTTCTTGAACAAGAAGCTTTTTCTTTATAAAAACGTGAAATAATGATTGAATCCTGTACTTTTGAATGGTAATATACTGCTTATGAAAAAAATCAATGCGAATAAAACTTATCTTTTAATCTGTTTATTTTATATTGTGTATTACATTACATTGGGTGTTGTTGGTCCATACATGAACGTTTATTATGAGCGTTTGGGATTTGGAGGATCTCAGATTGGGCTGATTACATCATTGGGAATGATTGCGTCTATGTTGATGACACCGATATGGGGGATTTTAAGTGATAAAACGAAAAATCCTAGAGCGGTGATTGCGTTTATTCTGGTCATGGCAGGGCTTACTTCAATTGTCTGGACAACACAGACTGCCTTTATGCCGGTTCTGATTTTGTCAGTTGTGCTTTCTGTTTTCCGACAGAATGTCTGGTCGCTGGTGGATGGGGTAGGCATTCAGTTCTGTTCCGATCATGGCAAAGATTTTGGATTTGCCCGTTCCATGGGATCACTGGGGTATCTTTTGGGTAGTTTTGCGATAGCCAATCTGATGTTTGCGTTTGGGTTTTCGGGTCCTTACATGCAGATTTTGGTTGTGTGTTCATTTCTGGGTGCAGTGATGATTCTGTGTGTTCCTGCATCAAAACATGTTGAAAAAACAAAAACGAAAGTGAACTTTAAAGAGAGTCTGAAAGAACTTCTGACCAATCGCAATTATCTGTTTATCGTGCTGATGATGCTTCTGACAAGCATGGTGGTCGATACGATTTTGAACTATTCTGGAAATCATCTGATTAACACGTTGGGTCAAAGTGATTCGATGATTGGTATCTTCAGTTTTGCTCAGGTGTTTCCTGAAATCATTATTGTGATGTTTGCGAACCGAATTTTCAGAAGAATGAAGACTTCTCATATTTTTATGATGGGGGCGTTGGCACAGCTGATTCGTTTTGTGCTGTGCGCTGTTTCCAGCAACATTATCGTTTTCCTGCTTGCAACAACATTGCATGGGGTAACGATTGCGGTCAGCTCTGTAGGATATGTTTCCTTTATTCATAAACATGTCAAACGTGAAATTCTGGCGACAGCAATGGCATTTTATGGAACTGCATGCACAATTGGTACAGCACTTTTGACTCAGGTGTTTGGCTTTGTGTATGAGTATGCTTCAAGTTATCAATTGTTTACAATTGGTGCTCTAACAGCTGCGGTTGCGATTGTAATCGTGATGTTGAACAAGAAAATCGATGAACTCTAAAAACGGTCTTGAAAAAGATCGTTTTTTCTGCTTTATTGCAATGTTTTTTTCAAGGTGTACAATAAAGGAAATGGAGGATGGACTTATGATTTGTGTGCAAAATGGCCTTGTGTTTGATGCAGTGCATGAAACACCGGAAGTAATGGATATTCTGATTGATGGTGGAAAAATTGTGAAGATGGGAACGAACCTGGAATTCCCACTGGATTGTGAGATTGTGAATGCAGAAGGACTGCATGTGTATCCAGGCTTTGTGGATGCGCATTCTCATTTAGGAACATCAGGAAGCGGTATTGGTTTTGAAGGCAATGATACCAATGAAATGACGGACATTCTGACACCTCATCTGCGTGCGATTGACTGCATTGAGCCGATGGATATTTCGTTCAAGGAAGCACGTGAAGGGGGAGTTACAACAGTTTGTACAGGACCTGGAAGTGCAAATGTCGTAGGTGGAACTTTTATTACAATCAAAACTGTGGGTAAACGTGTGGATGATATGGTCATCAATGGCTGTGTAGCAATGAAATGCGCATTTGGTGAAAATCCGAAGCGTTGTTACAGAGATAAAAACAATTCCTCACGCATGGCAACGGCTGCAAAACTTCGTGAAATTCTCTTTAAGACACAGGAATATGATGCGAAAATGCAGGCTGCAGAGAAGAATAAAAAACCTTCCTTTGATATGAAGCTGGATGCGATGCTGCCTGTTGTTCATCGCGAGATTCCATTGAAAGTGCATGCTCATCGTGCGGATGATATCTTTACTGCACTGCGTATAGCGAAAGAATTCAATGTGCGTCTGACACTTGAACATGTGACAGATGGATCGTTGATTGTGGATGATTTGGCTAAAGAAAATGTTATGCTGGCGGTTGGTCCTTCTTTTGGACATCGTTCTAAATTTGAACTGAAAAACAAATCGTTTAAGACAGCGGGCGATCTTGCCAATGCGGGCTGTCATGTGTCAATCATTACGGATGCTCCTGTGATTCCTCAGCAGTATCTGAGACTTTGTGCAGGTCTTGCGATAAAAGAGGGCATGAAGCCATTTGATGCGCTTAAGGCCATCACAATCAATGCAGCTGAACATGCAGGTGTTTCAGATCGTGTTGGTTCACTTGAAGTTGGAAAAGATGCAGACTTTGTTCTGATGGAAGGGTCTGCATTTGAAAGCAGTTCGAAAGTCGTTGCAACATACATTGATGGAAAGAGAGTGGCTTAGCTATGAAACTGATTAAAAATGGTTTAGTCTATACCATGACAAAAGATGAAGCTGAACATCTTGATCTTTTGATTGATGGTTCAGTGTTTGTAAAAGTTGAAACGCATATTGAGCCTGAAGCAGACTGGGAAGTGATTGATGCATCAGGAATGAACATTTTCCCAGGATTTATTGATGCGCATTCTCATCTTGGCATGCAAGAAAGTGCAATTGGATTTGAAGGTCAGGATACCAATGAAACGACGGATATACTGACACCTCATCTGCGCGGGATTGATGGAATCAATCCAATGGATATTACATTCAAAGAAGCAGCTTTGGGTGGTGTTACAACTGTAGGAACAGGTCCTGGAAGTGCAAATGTGTTAGGTGGAACATTCTGTGCAATTAAGACAGTGGGACATCGTGTTGATGACATGGTTATTAAGGATTGTGTAGCAATGAAGTGTGCTTTTGGGGAAAATCCAAAACGATGCTACAAAGACAAAAACAATTTCAGCCGCATGTCAACTGCAGCAAAGCTCAGAGAGATGCTGATTAAGATAAAAGAATACGATGAAAAGAAACAGGCTGCTAAAGGCAATCCATGCAAAATGCCGAAGTGGGATATGAAGCTGGAAGCTTTGCTGCCGGTGATTCATAAAGAAATTCCATTGAAGGCGCATGCTCATCAGGCCAATGATATTTTTACGGCAATTCGCATTGCGAAGGAATTTGATGTGCGCATGACTCTTGAACATGTCACAGATGGTGCCCTGATTGCACAAGAGCTGGCACAGGAAAAAGATTTCATGCTGGCTGTTGGTCCATCTTTGCATTCTCGCAGCAAGTTTGAATGCAAAAATCTGGATTTCAATGCACCAGCAGCATTATCCAATGCAGGAATTCCGATTTCCATCATTACTGATGCTCCAGTGGTTCCTCAGCAGTATCTTGCCATGTGTGCAGGGCTTGCAGTGCAGGCTGGAATGAAACCAATTGAAGCATTAAAAGCCATCACCATCAATCCAGCACGTCATCTTGGTGTTGATCATCGTGTCGGCTCCATTGAGGTTGGAAAAGATGCTGATCTGGTGATTGTCGATGGCAATCCATTTGAAATCCTGGATACTGTGTCCATGGTCTTCGTTAATGGAGAAAGAGTAACTGAATAAAATGAAAACCAAGGCAAAATGCCTTGGTTTTGTTATGTTAAAGAGTAAAGAAGTGGTTGATGGCTTGTTTGAGCTGCAGATCCCAGAAATCCCATTCATGACCATAGTCGGGGATTTCACTCATGGTGATATCATATCCCATTTTACTCAGCGTGTTATAAAACAGCTGACAGGGTTGAAGCATGAAATCCTTTAAACCAACTGTGACCATAAAACGTGGAAGGGGTTTGTGATTGATGACATTCTGTTTTGCGTTGGTATAGGCATCTTCCTGTGTTTCTTTGTATTCCAATGTATAGCCTGGAAGTGCGCCGGAAAAAGTTTTGTCATCTTTGCCAAACCATGCAAGGACATGTTTCTTTTCACTTAGCGGCAAAGGTGCACCAGACATCATCAAAACTTCAGAGAAGATTTCAGGATGGGCAAGGGCAATTTTTGCCGCACCCATTGCGCCCATGGAAAGGCCTCCAATATAAGTATCTTCACGCTTTGAAGAGAGCGGAAACATAAAGCGACAGGCTTCAAGAAGTTCATAAGCAATAAAACTGTGATATTTTGCTCCTTCTGCATCATCAGTATAGCCACTGTTGTATCCCGATGGCATGATGATCGCCAGGTTGTGCTTTTCTGCATATCGAACGATATTGGAGAATGTCAGATAATCATTGCAGTCTCCTGAAAAGCCATGAAGCAGAATTAAAACTTTGAATTTTTTTGGTTCATAAGAGTTGATTCCTTCAGCCGTGTGGGACAACTGATACGTTGGCAGGATGACATTGAAATCAGTTTGTCTGCCTAAACAGCGTGAGAGAAGATTGGTTTTTAAAATGGCCATAACTGTTCTCCTTGTTTTTCTCATCTTACCATATTTTCTTGTATCTTACTTCAGGAATGTTACAATAATCACAGGTGATTTGATGAAAATATTAGTGACAGGTTTTGACCCCTTTGACAAAGAAACGATAAATCCTGCATGCGAAGCGGTAAAGTCTCTTCCTAAAGAAATTGCAGGTTCACAGATTGTTCCTTTGATTGTGCCTACAGTTTTCTATCAGTCAATTGATGTCATTGAACATGCAATTGAGCAGGAGAATCCAGATGTCATTTTATCAATTGGTCAGGCTGGAGGAAGGGCTGCGATTACCGTTGAACGCATTGGAATCAATGTGGATGATGCTCGTATCAAAGACAATAAAGGTCAGCAGATCATTGATGAACCTGTTGTTCAAGGTGGACCTGCTGCTTATTTTTCAACACTTCCAATCAAAGCCATGGTCAAGGCTATGAATGATGCAGGTGTCATGGCTGGTGTATCTAACACGGCAGGTACTTTTGTCTGCAATCATGTCATGTATGGTGTATTGCATCTGTGCGCTACGCAATATCCAGATAAGCGTGCTGGTTTTGTGCATATTCCGTTTCTGCCTGAGCAGACAGCAGATAAGCCACAAGCTCCATCCATGTCTTTGGAAATGATTGTAAAAGGGCTGTGTGCTGCAATTGAAGTGATTGTCTCTTATCAGCAGGATATTTCAGTGACAGGTGGTACGGAACATTGATTGAAGTTCAATGTCTTTTGGTGTAAAATAAAAAAAGAAAGTACAATGGTGAACATATGTTTGATTATTTAATTGTTGGTGCAGGGCTTTATGGTGCTGTCTGCGCATATGAACTTAAAAAAGCAGGAAAGAAATGCCTTGTGATTGATAAGCGCGATCACATTGCAGGAAACATTTATACAAAAGAGGTCAGTGGAATCAATGTGCATCAGTATGGTGCTCATATTTTCCATACTTCAAATAAAAAAGTGTGGGATTATGTAAATCAGTTTGCAGAATTCAACCACTACATTAATTCTCCAATTGCAGTATACAAAGATGAACTGTACAATCTTCCATTCAATATGAATACATTCTCAAAGATGTGGAACATCCGTACTCCACAGGAAGCCAAGGACATGATTGAAAAACAGGTCAAGGATCTGAACATTACAGAACCTAAGAATCTGGAAGAACAGGCTCTTTCATTGGTGGGTAGAGATGTTTATGAAAAGCTGGTAAAGGGATACACAGAAAAGCAGTGGGGAAGAGACTGCACTGAACTGCCAAGCTTTATTATTAAGCGTCTGCCATGCCGTTTTACTTATGACAACAACTATTTCAATGACCGTTATCAGGGTATTCCAATGGGTGGATACACTCAGATGGTTGAAAAGATGCTGGAAGGAACTGAAGTAAAACTGAATACAGATTATTTTGAATTCATTAAGGAAAATCCAGAAATTGCAGAAAAGATTATTTTTACTGGCTGCATCGATGAATACTACAATTTCCAATTTGGTCCATTGAAATACCGCAGTGTTCGTTTTGAAACTGAAGAACTTCCAATGGAAAGCTATCAGGGAAATGCAGTTGTGAATTACACTGAAAGAGAAGTTCCTTATACTCGTATTATTGAGCATAAACACTTTGAATTTGGTAAACAGCCAACAACCATCATTTCTCGCGAATATTCTTCTGAGTGGTCAGTTGGAAAAGAACCATATTATCCAGTCAACGATGATGAAAATACTGCACTGTATGCAAAATATGCAGCTCTTGCAGAAAAAGAAGGCAACGTTATCTTTGGCGGACGTCTGGGTGCATACAAGTATTATGACATGGACAAAGTCATTGATGCTGCACTGACAATGCTGGAAACACTCTAATTAAACAACAAAGGTCGCATCTGCGACCTTTTAGTTTAGTTTTCTGATTGTCATCATCACCAGAATTGTCATAGCTGAAGTAAACGTGACTTCAAACAGAGTATTGACACTGGTGTAGTGCAGATACATGGCAAGCACAATTCCCAGAATCAATAGATAAGCCTGAAGTGTTGATTTAAACAGTTTTGGTTCTGTGAAATGCAGATAAAACAAAGATGTGATAAATGAAAAATTGACCCCATAAAAATAAAGATAGGAAAAAAACAGATGAAGATTTGATTGCAGTGGATGGGAAAGTGGATCAAACACAAACATCAAAGACAAAGGCATGCAAAGACATGTGAAAAGACAGAGTTTTTTCTGGGGGTGTCGACTATAGACGGATAAGCGATACAAAAGAAAACAGAACAGCATGGCACCGACAGGTCCAAAGATCAGAAGCAATGGACGCTCTGGACTAATCAGAAGAGCTGTCCAGTTTTCACCGCGTACAAAAGAAAAAGCACTGATGATCCAAGTCAGAATCAGCATTGCGATTGCGCATAGGTTTTCGATAAGTTTCATTTTGGTCTTTAACGTTTTCATTAGGACAATTTTAGCATGTGTGATAAAATAAAAAAAGGATTGAGGATGACTTTACTTAATCAATCGATTCTTGAAATAGAATATAATCTATACAATGTGGAGGAAATACAATGAGAAAATTATTAATCATATTCCTTGTGTGTTTTATGGCGGGATGTTCCATCCCTACAGATACTCCTCAGCCATCAGAAACACCTTCATCTGGAAATCATGGGTGTTCAGTTTTGGCCCCATGTGGAGATGAAAAGGCAGATATGAGTGTTTATGAAAACTTTATG
The DNA here is from genome assembly GCA_045652605.1 of Erysipelotrichaceae bacterium. Classification (GTDB taxonomy): domain Bacteria; phylum Bacillota_I; class Bacilli_A; order Erysipelotrichales; family Erysipelotrichaceae; genus RGIG1896. The sequence goes on along the minus strand of JAZRUQ010000029.1, from coordinate 7,892 downwards.
GATACTGATCATGTTTTTGTCAGTGCAACCTTTGAAGATGCGCTCAAGGCAATTGAAAATGATCAGACTTTTGTACTGTATACTGGTTTTTCGACTTGTCCATGGTGTCTTGAGGCAATGCCGATTTTAAATGAAGTTGCCAAAGAATTTGATGCGACAGTCAGCTATATCAATACTCGACCAGATCACACACGTGAAAGTGAACTGAGAGTGACAGATAATCCTGATTATGTTCAGTTTGTTGAAGTGATGGATGCTGTGCTGAGTACAAATGATGAAGGTGAAAAACACTTGTATGTTCCATTTGTCTTCTTTATTAAAAATGGCGAACTTGTAGCGTGGCATGAAGATACATTCCCTGAACATGATGCGCACCAGCGTACAATGACAGAGGATGAAATTGAACGTTTAACTGAAATTTACCGTGATGGATTCAAAGAAATCATGGGTGAATAACTTTTTGTTCTGGAGGTAACTTTTTTATGAAACTGATGGTGGATTTAAAGGAAAGAAGTTATCCGATTTTTCTTGAAAAAGGCTGTACACAGCGTTTGTCTGATGTGCTGAATACGACAAAGAAAACTTTTGTGATTTCTGATGAAGGAGTTCCAGAAGTATGGAAACAGCGCATTTTACAACAGCTGTCAGATGCAGTTCTTTTTGTCGTACCACAAGGTGAAGATTCCAAATCATTTGAATGGTACGAAAAAGCTTTAAAAACCATGCTGAATCATCAGTTTCATCGCAAAGACCAGATCATTGCTTTGGGTGGCGGTGTTGTTGGAGATCTTGCAGGATTTGTTGCAGCGACGTATATGCGTGGAATTGATTTTATCCAGATTCCTACAACTACGCTTTCTCAGATTGATTCGAGCATTGGCGGTAAGGTCGCAATCAATGTTGATGGCATCAAAAATTGTGTAGGTGCATTCTGGCAGCCTAAACTTGTGTTGATTGATCCGGAAGTGCTTTCTACTTTGCCAAAACGTCATTTCAACAATGGTCTAGTCGAAGCTTTGAAAGCAGGATGCATTCAGGATGCTGAGTTGTTTCAGCTTTTTGAAGAAGGCACCATTGAAGAACAGCTTGAACAGATTCTGTTGCGTTCTTTGATGATGAAAAAACGTGTTGTCGAAGAAGATGAAACTGAGCAGGGACTGCGTAAAATCCTGAATTATGGCCATACCATTGGTCATGCGATTGAAAGCTGCTGCATGCCTCAGTATTATCATGGGGAAGCAGTAGGCTTGGGGATGCTGATGATCTGCGAAGATGAAATGATGCGCAAACGCATCAGAAACTGTCTGAATCGTTTGGGATGTCCAACAGATATCAGTATCAATGCGAAAGAGTTGTATGAAGTGCTGACTATGGATAAAAAAGCAGGCAAGGATGCCATCAGTGTGGTGGTTGTTGATAAAATCGGGGAAGCGCGTGTTGAAACACGAAGCTTTGCTCAAATGAAAGAACTATTGAACAGGAGGGAAGCAGAATGAAAAGTACATTTGGTCAGAACCTGACAATTTCATTGTTTGGTGAAAGCCATGGCAGTGCCATTGGCTGTGTACTTGATGGTTTTCCTTCAGGGTTAAAAATTGATGCTGATTTTCTGAATGCTCAAATGGATAAAAGAAGAGCGCAGGGAACTCATTCGACTGCGCGTCTTGAAGCAGATCAGGTGAAATTTGTTTCAGGTGTTAAAAATGGTGTCACTTGCGGTACACCAATCTGTTTGATGATTGAAAATACATCTCAGCATTCAAAAGATTATACAAAAATGAGAAACATTGCTCGTCCATCTCATGCAGATTATACTGCAGAAATCAAATATGGCGGTTTTCAGGATGCAGATGGCGGTGGGCATTTCTCAGGGCGTTTAACTGCTCCATTGACTGCAGCAGGTGCTCTTTGTCTTCAGCTGCTGAAAGAAAAGGGCATTTCAATCGGTTCTCATCTGTATCAGATGATGGATATTAAAGATGATGCATTTGATGCATTGAATCCACAGTCGCAGATTGAACGATGCAATCAGAAAGTGTTCAGTGTATTGAATCCAGATGCAGAAAAGAAAATGATGGAATGCATTGAACAGGCAAGAGCTAATAAAGATTCTGTTGGAGCTGTCATTGAGACAGCTGTAGCAGGACTTCCAGCAGGAGTCGGCGATCCTTATTTCCATTCACTGGAGAGTGTTCTTTCACATCTTTTGTTTTCAATTGGCGGTGTAAAAGGAATTGAATTTGGCAGCGGCTTTGATCTGGCAGAAATGCATGGATCAATTGCCAATGATGCTTTTGCAGTAAAAGAGAATCAGGTTGTTACAACAACCAATCACAATGGCGGTATCAATGGTGGTATTTCCAATGGTATGCCGGTTCTTTTCAAAACGGTCATCAAACCTACGCCTTCCATCTATCAGATGCAGAAAACAGTGAATTTCAAGTCAATGGAAAATGTTGATTTAACGATTGAAGGGCGTCATGATCCATGCATTGCCCATCGTGCACGTGTTGTGATTGATTCTTTGACTGCAATTGCGCTTGTTGATCTGATGATGTCACGATCAGTTGAATTGGATTGGATGGGTAAATCCAGATGATTGGATTGATTGGTAAAAAATTAGGTCACAGCTATTCAAAGGGCATTCATGAACAGCTTGGAAATACTGGATACCAGATGATTGAAGTCAATGAAGAAAAACTGGAAGAACTGTTTCTGACGAAAAAGATTCGTGCCTGCAATGTCACAATTCCATATAAGCAGACAGTTCTGCAGTATCTCGATGAAATGGATGAAGTGACACAATGCATTGGTGCATGCAACACGATTGTCCTGGAAGATGGAAGATATGTGGGTCACAACACAGATGCAGGCGGATTTGAGACCATGCTGCGCATCAAAAAAATAGAAATCAAGGACAGAAAAGTGATTGTTCTGGGCAATGGCGGCGCGTCAAAAGCTGTTGTCTGGGTACTCAGAAAACTGCAGGCCAAAGAAATTGTGCTTGTCAAAAAGAATCTTTCAGATGAAACCATCACTTATGAAGAATGCTATGAAAAACATTCAGATGCTCATGTGATCATCAATACGAGTCCAGTCGGCATGTTTCCTGAATCTGATGAACTGGTTGTTGATCTAAAAATGTTTACTCAGCTTGAGTCTGTCGTTGATGTTGTCTATAATCCACTATCAACCAAATTGATTGCAGAGGCATCTGATCGAGGTTTGAAGACATGTGGCGGTTTATTGATGCTGGTGGCACAGGCTGTTGAAGCGGCTGGATATTTTCAGAATAGAACATTCTCGGATGAAATCACTTCCGAAATTTATACTAAGCTTTTAGCTGAAAAGCAGAATCTTGTGCTGATTGGAATGCCAGGATGCGGTAAAAGTACAATTGCTGCAAAACTGGCTGAAGTCACAGGACGCAGAGTCATTGATCTGGATGCAGAAATTGTCAAAGAGATTGGCATGAGTATCAAAGAATACTTTGCGCTTTATGGTGAAGAGGGATTCCGTAAAAAAGAAACGGAAATCACTAAGAAATATATGAATGAAACGGGTGTACTCATCGCCACTGGCGGTGGTATTGTCACTCGAAAAGAGAATATGATTGCGCTTCATCAGAATGGATTTGTCATCTGGATCAAACGCAGTTTAAATGAACTTGAAATAAGTGATTCAAGACCGCTTAGTTCTCAAAAAGAACAGCTTGCATCACTTTATGAGAAAAGAAAAGCACTTTATGAACATTATTGTGATGCATTCGTCTTGAATGATTGTTCAATTGATGAGACAATTCAAGACGTGATGAAGAGCTGGAAAGAAGGTATTGAATTATGATTATTACAATTAGAAAGTCAGCACCCGAAATTGAAGTTGAAAAACTGATTCATGAACTTGAGTCTTGGGGGATTGAAGTTACTTATCTTGTTGGTGAAAATCATGATATTTTAGGTCTTGTAGGTGATACTGCAAACTTGGATGAAAAGCGTATTCAAGCCAATGATGCGGTTCATAAAGTAACCCGACTTACTGCACCCTATAAATTGGCCAATCGACTTTTCCACCCGGAAGATACCGTGGTTGATGTTGCAGGAATCAAAGTTGGGGGACGTGAAAACATCGTAATTATCGGTGGACCATGTTCTGTTGAAGGAAAAGAACAGATTGAATCAATTGCGCACGCTGTCAAAGAGGCTGGAGCCGTTATGCTGCGCGGGGGTGCCTATAAGCCTCGTACATCTCCTTATGCATTTCAGGGATTGCAGACAGAGGGAATCCTTGCAATGGTGGAAGCACGTCGTCTTACAGGACTTCCGATTGTTTCTGAACTGATGAGTGCTGATAAGCTGGAAGAATTTGAACAGTATGTCGATTTGATTCAGATTGGTGCTCGCAATATGCAGAACTTTGAGCTTTTAAAAGCCTTGGGAAAGACAAAGAAACCAATTCTATTAAAACGAGGACTTGCCAATACAATTGAAGAATGGATCATGTCAGCTGAATATATTATGGCTTCCGGAAATCCAAATGTCATTTTGTGTGAAAGAGGCATTCGTACATTTGAAAAATACACTAGAAATACACTGGATCTGAGTGTCATTCCTGTCATCAAGGAAAAGACACATCTTCCAATTGTGATTGATCCATCCCATGCAACAGGGGACTATCGTTATGTTGAAGCGATGTCACTGGCAGCTATTGCAGCTGGTGCAGATGGGCTGATTATTGAAGTCCATGATAATCCTGAATGTGCATGGTCAGATGGTGACCAGTCACTGAAACCTGAAAAATTTGCCCGACTTGTTGAAAAATGCCGTGCAATTGCACATGTTTTGGGCAGGGAAGTTCAATGAGAGCGCTGATTTACCCCTCATCGTGTACACAGCACTTGATACAGATTCCTCCAAGCAAATCACTGGCTCATCGTGCTGTGATTTGTGCTGCATTGGCAGATGGCATCAGTCGCATTGACAACATCGACTATTCCATGGATATTATGGCAACACTTTCTGCCATGGAAGTGTTAGGAGCTCATATTGAGCGTTTTAAGGATTATGTCATCATTACAGGTATCAAAACACTCAAATCTGAAAAAGAGCTGTATATCAACTGTGAAGAGTCTGGATCAACACTGCGTTTTCTGATTCCTTTGTTTTCTTTGTGTGAAAACAAGGTTGTCTTTACTGGAAAAGGAAGACTTATGCAAAGACCCCAGAGTGTCTATGAAAAACTCTTTGAAGACAATGGCACTCCTTTACAAAGAACAGAAAACCAACTGATTGTAGAAGGTCAGCTTGAAGCAGGTGAATTTCATGTAAGAGGGGATGTCTCTTCTCAGTTCATCTCTGGACTTCTGTTTGTATTGCCTTTATTAAGTAAAGATTCTAAAGTGATTATTGAAGGACCTTACGAATCAGAAAGCTATGTTAATCTGACCATTGATATGCTGAAGAAATTTGGTGTTCATATTAAGGCAGATGGGCGTGTTTTAACAATTTATGGAAATCAGAGCTATCATTCACAGAATATAACAATAGAATCAGACTACAGCCAAATGGCATTTTTTGCAGCACTGGGTGTACTCAATGGCCCCTTAAGATGTGGTGGTCTAAAACAGGATTCGCTTCAGGGAGATCGTGCTATTGTACATATTATTGAACAGATGAACGGTAAAGTTACATATGAAAATGGCTTTTATTGTTTCGATAGAAGTGAACTTGAAGCAACTGAAATCGACCTTGCAGACTGTCCTGATTTAGGACCAGCCTTGATGATGCTTGCCTCTTTTGCGCAAGGAGAGACGAAAATCATCAATGCTGGGCGTTTGCGCATCAAAGAAAGTGACCGCATTGAAGCCATGGAAACAGAACTGAAAAAATGCGGTGTTCAAATCAGAAGTACAGAAGATACAATCTGGATTAAAGGTAAAACAGAGTGGTCTGTTGAAGAGCCTTTGTCATCTCACAATGATCATCGCATTGTGATGGCACTGGCGATTGGTGCAACCATTTCGAAAACACCTGTTGTGATTGAAGATGCTGAAGCTGTACGTAAATCCTATCCTGGATTTTTTGAAGATCTTGTCCTGTTAGGGCTGGATATTCATGTTGAATAAAAAATCTTTGCGTCTGGCTAGAAAGGAAACAATGATGAAATTACTTGTATTGAACGGTCCAAACATCAATATGATTGGGATTCGTGAAAAAGGAATTTATGGAACAATGACATATGAATCGATTGTTCAGATGATTCATGAGGCAGCACAGCAGCGTAATATTGAAGTTGAAGTGCGTCAAAGCAATCATGAAGGTGTTCTGGTGGATTGGATTCAGGAAGCCTATTTTACTCAGGTGGATGGAATTGTGATCAATCCTGGTGCGTATACACACACCAGCATTGCCATTTTGGATGCATTGAAGGCGATTGCACCCATTCCTGCAGTTGAAATTCATCTTTCTGATATTCTGCAAAGAGAAACCTTCCGTCACATTTCCTATCCTGCGATGGCCTGCATTGGTCAGATAAAAGGAAAAGGAGCTCAAGGATACATCGAAGCGATGGATTTTTTGATTGAACACATTCAATTAAATTGTGTTGAGTAACAGCACAACAAAACATGCAAAACTAAGATAAGGGGCAAATCTGATTTTGTCCTTTTTTCTTTTTTTAGGAAGGTTGATCAACAATGCACTGGTTGATGCAATGCAGATCATCCATGACAATGCATACAGGTCCATCAACAAAGACATGGATGCGATCAGCTTCACATCACCATATCCAAGAGCTTGAGTTGAATATGCAATCAGATACAGTACACAGAAAACTGAAAAACTGAAGATAATCTGCATTTTCCAGTTAAATGGTTCTGATAAAACATAAATTATCAGAATCAGCACATGACAGCGATCAGGTATCAGTCCATGATACATATCGGTATATGCAGCATACACAAGAACACAAGTCAAACTGCACATGAACAAAGGACGATGCAGATGCATACAGAACATGATCAATAAACCGCATATGATTTCACAGATAAAATGATCTAAAGGAATCTCATGATGGCAGAAACGGCACTTTCCTTTTAAACGAATCCAGCTGATAATTGGGATCAGATCATAAAAGGGGAGAATCTGATGGCATACAGGACAGATAGAACGTTTTGATTGTTTTATTTCAGGCAGATCATAGCGATAAGCAGATGCACAGATCCAAGATCCAAGGCAGCTTCCAAGCAGAAAATATAGGATATTCATTGTGTTCTCCTTTCAGGAAGCGCATTATATCATGTCTATAAATGGAACTGAAGTGGGTCAAATTTTCAGAAAATGAGCTTAAAAGATGCATTGAATAGACACTTTACCTACAATGACTGTGATAATTTACTAAATGGTCATGACTTTAAAAAGACAAATCTTTTCAAAAAACTTTTTTGAATGGTATACTTGTAAAGGTGATGAATATGAAAAAAGTACTCATGATTGGATCAACAGTCTGTGATGTCATTTTGAATCTGGATCATCTTCCAGCAAGACAAGAAGATGTACATCCTGAAAAACAGAGCACACGAATTGGCGGTTGTGCGTTCAATGCAACGCATGCATTATCTCATTTAGGAATTCCTTATACATTTTTAAGTCCATTGGGAACAGGGGTTTATGGCGATTTTATCCGTAAGGAAATTGTAAAACACGGTGTTGTCAGTGATGTTTTTGTAGAAGAAGAGAATGGAAGCTGCCTGTGCTTTGTAGAAAAGGATGGAGAGCGTACATTCATGTCCATGCATGGTGCTGAATATACATTCCAAAAAAGCTGGCTGGATGCACTGAATTTATCAGAATATGAATATGGTTATGTCTGTGGCCTTGAAGTGGAAGACCGCAATG
>JAZRUQ010000028.1:0-2746 GCA_045652605.1 Erysipelotrichaceae bacterium | reverse complement strand
CAAAACAGACAGAAAGCACAACATTCGCACTTTTTCGACCAACTCCTGGAAGTTGAATCAATTGTTCCATCGTATCAGGAATCTCTCCATCGAAGTGCTCTACTGCATATTTCGCAAGCCCAATGATATTTTTAGCCTTGCTTCGATACAGACCAATCTTTTTGATGCACTGCTCAACATCTTCCTGATTGGCACATGCCAGATCTTTTGCGGTGGGATATTTCTCAAACAAAGCTGGTGTAGCTTTATTAACACTCACATCCGTTGTCTGGGCTGAAAGGACAACTGCAACACACAGTTCATATGCATTGCAATGATTTAGCTCACAATGTGCATCAGGAAACATCTGATCAAGGGTATCAAGAATTCTTACGACGTCCAAGGTGTTTTCCCTCCTCAACCATTTCACTGCTGATTCCTTTATCCATCCAGTCTTTCAAGATTCTCGCAATGTAATTCATATTTAAAGAACGATAGATGCTGGCCTCTTTCAATGCGTAAAGAATAAGTTTGCTGTCTATATTGTGCACCCACTCACTCAGCATCTGCATTTCATTTTGAGTTAAAGGACGGCCAAATTCAGATTCAAAGACATCGTAGAGCGAACCAGACCCTGCAGCATCTCGTTTAGGCATTTCACTTTCAAAAAGACCACTCAACTGGAATGATACTGTTTTTGAAGTTGCTTTGATGTCCAGATAATTTTTAGCACACAGCAGTGCAATCACCTGATCAAGTTTCTCATAAGAAAGACCTGTTCTTTTACAAAGCACATCGTTGGTTATACGAATCTGTTTGGAATTCAGATAATTTATCATTAAGACAGTCAACGCTTCTTCAGATGAGAGATTCAAATGCATCAGATTTTCGAAAATCCAGCTTGTTGAATCAAAAAAAGGTTCATTATACCATTTTCTCATTGAACTCCCCCCTTTGTATGACCTATTATATCATTAATTTACAGTTTCTGCTCTAATTTGCATTTCAATGTGAAAAATGATATTATGAACAAGCTTAAGGAGGACAACATGTTTAAAAAAGTATCACTTGTGTTTTTCTCTGCACTCTGGTTCTGCAGTATCTTTCTGTTTGTTTACCGAATCGTTGAACCAGACACTGCTATAGACCGTGCAAATGATGTTGTGAGTGTAACAATTCCAGACTCACCAGTTCAAATGCTTAGCAGCAACAATGACACAAATCAAATCAAATACTACTATTTCTGTACTGTCGATCATCAGGACTGTATGTACATGAACAATACTTTATTTAAGAATCTGACAAATGAAATGAATATCGAATCGTTTGATTTCTTTGAATTTGTTGATGTAGAAGATCAATATGGAGACTGGACACCTGCAAAACTGAAGTCTGTCTGGGGATTTGAAAACTATCCTGCATTGGTTGCCGCTAAAGATTCAGGGGATGGACCTGAAATTCTGAACGTTCTGGAATGGACTGAAACAACACCATTGGATGAATCCAGCATCAAAAACTGGATGATTCTCAATGAGCTCTGGGATGGTCCAGCTGATGAAACTGGCGAACTCATTGATAAACCTATCGAATAATAAAAAAGACGAGAAATGAAATTCTCGTCTTTTTTATAACCCTGCAGATTTGCCTGCTTTCTTTGACAAAACCCATAAGACTGCAAGTATAATTACCGAAAGAATTATAAATATTGGTTCTGATGCTGCTGCAACAACTGAATTGCCAAACAGAGAAATCAGAATCATCATCACAGATTTAGCACTGATCAGCACTTTCAGAAATTCAGATTCATGCATATCAGACAAACCAAACGCCATATTGACAAATACCGAAGGTGTAAAAGGCATCATAGCTACTGCAAAGAGGACTTTACGGTCAATTTTGCTGACCCACTCAAGCGCCTTAACAAAGATTTCTTTATGTTCAATCCAGAATTTAAGATTGGGTTTGACAAGTTTTCTAAAAAACAGAAACACGCATGTACACCCGATTGATGTTCCAATCCAACTGTAAATAAGCCCAAACAATGGACCACAAGCCGTAATATTGAGTGTTACTATCACAACCAAAGGAAGAACTGGAATGAACGATTCAACACAAGTCAGCAGGATTGGCGCTGCTGGACCAAAGCCACGAAAGACTTCAAATGCATTCACCCAAAATTCAATGTTTCCTAAAAGTTTTAACCATTGAATCACTTCATCAATCATCAGAGTCGACCAATCACAAAATATTTTTCTCCAGATGCATTCTGATCCAGATCAAAATCGACCAGAACTTCCGTTTTAAAGCCTTCTGCATGAAGCATAGATAAAATATCATCCAAACCAAAAACACGCTGTACATGGAATTCCTGAAGCATAAGACCATCTTTCCAGAACGCAAAATGATGATGAATCTGATCCTCATGCGTCATAATGGTCCACTGATATGGAACATCATCAATCAGACCCTCTTCAATAAATTCTTCGCTAAATTCTACAAGACGATCAGGTGTATGCATATCAAAGATAAGAACACCCTTTTCATTCAGATGCTTTCTTACAGAATGAAACATGCTTTTTACAGCTCCAAGATCAGGCAGATAATTGATGCTGTCGCAATAACAAAGTACTGCATCAAATGTTTCATCCAGATTAAACGAAGTCATATACAGAGGCATAAAACGAAGCGTTTCAGCACCGTTTTTAGCTTTCGCCTTATTCAGCATATCCTCTGATAAATCTGTCGCCATGAGCTTGTAACCACGTCT
>JAZRUQ010000027.1:0-1528 GCA_045652605.1 Erysipelotrichaceae bacterium | reverse complement strand
GACATCAATAAAGCAGCAGGCATTACTCTAGTTGCACTTTCAAAAGTTCTGGGGTGTCGTGTAGAAGATTTACTGGAATATGATCTCAATGAGATTGAAGAAAATTGAACCATAGATTGATGAATTAAAGGTTATGCGTACAGGAGACATTGCAGAAAGAATAGAAGATAAAGATTGGTCAATGTCTACCATTCAGGCTTTACTGGCAAGATTGGCAGATAAAGAAGCCATTTACATTGAGAAACAAGGGAAGTTTAAGCTGTATCATCCTTTGATTTCACAGGCTGATTATCAGAAAGTAGAAACAGTTGATTTTTATCAGCTTGTACACCGACATTCAGTGAGAAGTTTATTCAGTTCTTTGATTGATGCTGGATCATTAAAAAAAGAAGATCTGGACGAATTGAAAAAAATGATTGAAGAAGTTAAATAAGGGGGATGAAAATGTTAGGTTTGTTGTCAGTATCAATTTCAATGAGTGTTGCGATTGTTCTGGTTGCCCTGCTTAGAAAAATACTTCATCATCGCTGGAGTCCTCGTGTATTGTGTGTGCTTTGGTTGGTTATTGCGGTAAGAATGCTGATACCGATTCAGTTTGCCGCCCCAATCATTCATAGCCCTCTTCCTGTAGAAAAGACGCAAAAAGAAGTAATTGTGATTGAAGGAACAATGATAAATGAAGCGCAGAATCAGGTAGTGATACAAACTAAACCTTCTGAAACAACACAACAGATGCAACCAGCATTGAAAATAGAAGAAACACAGACACCATCTGTTCATACAATTACAGGAGAACAATTTTTTGTTGTGGTGTGGTTGCTAGGCATTCTTGTGAGTGCTGTAGTACGCATAACAGGGTATTTTAAGCTGAAAACATGGTTGAAAAAGAATTGTGAGTTGTTGCTTGAAGTAGAAGGAGTAAAAGTGTTCAGTTCTGAGGCACTTCCTGAACCGATGGCATTTGGAACATTCAAACCATCTGTATATCTTCCGTACAATCAGAAAGACGAAAAACAGTGGGTTTTAACGCATGAGCTTGTACATTGTGAACATCACGATGGTATGATGCAGGTCATCATGAGTCTGATTCGTGCGATTCATTGGTTCAATCCGTTAACGATTATCATGGAACGTTTGTGGGAAATGGATCGTGAGTTATATTGTGATGAAGGAGTTCTGAATAAGAAATCAGAAGAAAGTTATGTTGAATACATGCAGGTTTTGTTGAGTGCAGCGGATCGTGCATTATCGAAACGCATGTATTTTGCCAGTGGTTTACTGGATGGAAAAAAGCAGTTGAAACAGCGCTTTGAACAGATTAGAAAATGGAATCTAAAAGGAAAAGGGAAAATAGTTATGGTTTCTCTTTCGGTTCTGTGTCTGTTGTGTGCGGGATTAATAGGCTGCTCAACATCGATAGAAAGACAAATTGAAGATGTATCAGTGGCTTTTGGTGAAAAACTGCATGCGAATTCTTTGGTGAATCCAGTATGGTTTGATGAAATAACTGCACGTCTTGATGAATTAT
>JAZRUQ010000026.1:0-5182 GCA_045652605.1 Erysipelotrichaceae bacterium | reverse complement strand
AAGATGCTGAGAGCTGCAGGTGTTGAACTTGTCCAGCTCGATAAGAAAATTTCATTGAGCGTAAAAATTGAACAAAATGAAAAATAAGAGTTCTGATGAACTCTTATTTTTTTGTTTTATCGACAAACGTTTTGATGATGTTGAAATGGAAATCATCATCTGTCATGCATTCTGGATGCCACTGTACACCCATGACCTGATCGTTTTCAATTGCTTCCACAATTCCATCATCTGATTGAGCGATGATACGAAGTGTATTACCCAGTTTTTTGATAGCCTGATGATGAAATGAGTTAACTGAATAGATTTCAGCTGATTTTCCTAAAAAAGAATCCTGTGTCAAAGTTACTTGGTGTGTTCCGATGTTACGTGCTTCTTTTTGTGAGTGAATCATTATTGAATTCGTCTGTGATGGAATATCCTGAATCAAAGATCCTCCATAATAGACATTAATCACCTGGTGTCCACGACAGATGCCTAATACTGGTTTTTTGGCTTTCAGAAAAGCATCCATCAGGGCAAGATCCATCTTATCAATATTTTCTTTGATAAGTTCTGCTGTTGGGTGAAGTTCTTCATTGTAGTATTTTGGGTCTGTATCAGCACCACCACAGAGTAGTAAACCATCACACATTTCTGCAAGGTGTGTGTAGTCATGATCAGATACAGGCAGAACACCGATATAAGTTCCACCTGCTTTTTCTATAGCACTCATATATGATTGCTGCAGGTAATAAGCTTCAGTCGTATTGACTTTTCTGTCTCTTGAACTTAATGCAATCAACGGTTTCATTGTTTATCTCCTTTGTGTATCAGTTTTTCTGTGTTCTTAAAATGCATTTTTGCAACCTGATGCATTTTGTCAAAACCATATTTTCTGACAAATTCTTCTGCACTGGCATCAGCAGGCGATCCACCGCCTTTGTTGAAGCTCATGCCATAGGTTTCTTCCATTTTTTCCCATGTCTTTAAGAAGGCATATCGGGCAATCATGCTGGCACAGGCAACTGCAGGGTATTTGGATTCTGCCTTTGTCTCAAAATGCAATCCTGTAACAACATGAGGTTCATTCGAAAGATAACGCCAATAGGTTGCAGGTGGAGTAAACTGGTCTACAACTTTTAGTGAAGGCAATGATCCTGTTTTTTTCATCAGGTTAAGGTAGGCCTGATTATGTAGTTTTGCCTTGATTTGATTCAGGTTGTTGTAAGGCTGAATCTGATTGTATTTGGCAGGTTCCAGAATCAGCAGAGAATAAGGAAGATGCTGGATCAGTACAGGGGCGGTCTCCATGATGAATTCATCTGTAAGTTTCTTGGAATCATTGACAGATAAAGTTTCAATTTTTTTCCAGTTTTCTGGTGTAATTATGCATGCGCACACACAAACAGGTCCAAAATAGTCACCAGTACCGACTTCATCAGAGCCTGCCTGATGGAGGATTGTTTCTGTTTTATGCTGAAAGGCAGATGCATAAATTTCTGCATCTTTTCCTTGAAAAACTACTTTCTTCGATTCATATGCTGTAATGACACAGTTTTCAACTCTAAGCTGGTACAGTGCATAAGCAGGAGCTTTGCTTAAGGAATCAATAAAGGTCTGTTTTAATTGATGAATCTGTTCATCGTTTAATGTCAGGGTAATTGTTGCCATATAAATTCTCCCTTCTCAGGTTATGATAACACAAGATTTGCATTGAGTAGAAAAAAAATGTATGATAAATAAATCAAGGAGATGAAAATTATGGATTTAAATGCAATGATCATGATAGCTAATTGTGCATTTGTTGTGCTGATGATTGGTTGTCTAATGGTTGGTTATAAAAATGGTCTGATTTTATCTTTAGTGAATTGTATAGGGTCTGTTGCGGCGTTGGCGGCAGGTTTTCTGTTGTCTTCTTCAGCTTCAAAAATATTGATGCTGTATCCATTGTCTTTAACGCCAATGAATGATACTCCGTTTGGACCTGTTTTTCAGCAGATGTTCAATCAAATTGTGTGGTTTGTACTGATTGTGGCTGTTGTCAAACTGTTCTGCATGATTTTGAAACCTCTGGCTAAGGGGTTTAAGAAAATTCCTGTTCTGGGTTTTTTCAATCAGTTGGCAGGAGCAGCCTTTGGTCTAATCAATATGTGGATTTACAGTACAATTATCTGTATGGTGCTTGGACTTCCTTCGATTTCATGGGGAAGTTCAGTGGTTGAAGGATCTTTGTTTAAGAGCACTTCCTTATTTACAGATATGATGAAAGAATCAATTGAAATCAAAGATGAAGATGTGACTAGAATCATGGACTTGGTTCATCAGATTCAGAATCTGGATGAAGAAACAATTCTGCAGATTCAGGGTGTTTTATCACAGTATGGTGTAACACAGGCACAGATTGATGCCATGTTTGAAAACTTGGAGTAGATTATGAGTGAATGGAATGCTTTAGAGTTTGAACAGATTAAGCAGCAGGTGAGAGAATACTGCTCTTTTTCACTTGGTAAAGAGTTGATTGATGAACTTACACCTGTGTTTGGAACCTTGACAGCAACGCTGGAAAATCGTCGTAGTGCTGATGCTTTAACGTTGTGTGTAAAATATGGGCCGATGCCATTTTATGGGGTTAAAGATATTCGTAAAGCTTGTGCTGCAACGTTAAAAGGTGCAACATTGAATGCCAGCGAGCTGTTAAGTTGTGCTGATCACTTCCGTGGTGTTTCAACTGTACGTCATTATATGTCTAAAGCTGAAACAGGTTTTGAGGCAATTCGTGAATTGACAGGATCTCTTGTCTACAATGGTGAAGTCCAAGCCAAGATTGAATCCTGCATTGGACCTTACGGTGATGTGCTGGATTCTGCAAGTCCAAAACTGAAGTCCATTCGTAAGCAGCGTGTGCAGACAGACGCTGAACTGAACAAGGAAGCTCAGCGTTTTGTTTCGCAGAATTCTTCAAAACTTCAGGATACGATTATCACCATGCGCAATGATCGAATTGTTGTGATGGCTAAAATTTCAGAAAAGAACAGTTTTGGAGGTATTCAATATGGAGAAAGTGCATCTGGTGCATCCGCATATGTTGAACCAGGGTGTTTGATTGAATTGAATAACCGTCGTCAATCCCTAGCTTTTGCAGAACAGGAAGAAATTGAACGCATTCTGCATGAATGTTCACAGGTTGTCGGTATTCATGCACAGGATATGCTGAATAATCTTGAAACATTAGCACTTTTAGATTCTGTTTTTGCCAAAGCTGAATGGGGCAGAGCCCGCAATGGTGTCATGGCGACACTTACTGAAAAACGAGTAATTCGTATTCATCAAGGTAGACATCCTTTGATTGATCCAAAGAAAGTTGTTGCCAATAACTATGCATTAGGACCTGATCAGAAAATGCTTCTGATTACTGGACCAAATACAGGAGGAAAAACAGTTTCTTTAAAAATCATTGGATTGTTTGTGCTGATGAGTGTCTGTGGTATCCCTGTCACTGCTGATGAAGCTGAACTTCCTCTGGTTGATGGACTTTATGTTGATATTGGAGATGATCAATCAATTGTTGCATCATTATCAACCTTCTCAGCGCATTTATCAAAACTCAATGGAATTACACGCAATGCCTCCAAAAAGTCTTTGGTTCTTCTGGATGAATTAGGATCTGGTACAGATCCGAAGGAAGGGGAAGCCTTGGCCATTGCGGTTCTGGATGATCTTCGTGCTAAAGGATGCATGTGCATTGCAACATCTCATTATGGAGGCATTAAAGTCTATGGCCGCAATCATGATGAAATTCTGCTTGCTTCTGTACAGTTTGATTTAAAGACAATGTCACCAACATTCCGCTATATTGAAGGAATTTCTGGTCAATCAAATGCCTTGCAGATCGCAAAACGTTATGGCTTAAAAGAATCAATTTTAAATCAGGCCAATGAGATTTTAAGTGCTCAGCGCTCAACAGAAGATGAACTGCTGGAAAAGCTTGATCAGAAGATTCAAGAAGTCGATATTCAACAGCGTCAGCTGGCTGAACTTCGTGCAGAGCTGGAAGCCAAAGAAAAACAGCTTGCCCATGAAAAGAGCCTTCTTGATGCGAAAAAAGAAGTAATTATGGATGAGGCTAAGGCAAAAGCGAAAGAAATCCTGGAAGACATTGAACTTCAGGCGGAACTTTTTCTTGAAGAACTTAAAGAATCTAAAGAAGAAGTCAAGCAGCATCAAATCAATCAGTTCAGACAGAATATCAAACAGCTTTCTTTGGAAGATGAACCAGAAGAAGTACCGGAAGATCATGTTTTTGCGGTGAATGATACGGTTATGATGAAGGGCTCTTCTCAGCTTGCAACGATTCTTTCTATCAGTGGAAACAATGTTACTGTCTCTTTAGGTGGACTTCGTGTCCGTTCAAAACTGGATCAGCTACGTTATGTCGCAAAACCTCCTGAAAAAAAGAAGAAAACTGTTGTTTCACAACGTATTCCTTTAAAAAAGACAACTTCATTCTCTATGGAATGCAATCTGATTGGATTGCGTGTCTATGAGGCTCTTGAAGTGATGGATAAATATCTGGATGATGCACTTGTGAATCGTATGAGTACAGTGCGTATTATTCATGGTGCAGGAACAGGTGCGCTGCGCAATGCAGTACATGAAAAACTGCGTCGAAGAAAAGATGTGACATTCCGTCTTGGAGGACAGGGGGAAGGCGGAGTTGGTGCGACCGTTGTTACCTTTGTGTCAAAATCATGAATGAAACGCTGAAACTGAAACTGGCGAATCTGCCGCTTGAGCCAGGATGTTATATGATGAAGGATAAACATGGTGAAATCATCTATGTAGGTAAAGCCAAAAAGCTGAAAAACCGTGTTAACTCCTATTTTACAGGAGCTCACAATTATAAGACAACAAAACTGGTTTCTCAGATTGTGGATTTTGATATCATTGTGACTTCTTCTGAAAAAGAAGCTTTGCTTCTTGAAATCAATTTAATAAAAAAACATCGACCTCGTTTTAATATTATGTTTATGGATGACAAAAGTTATCCTTATATTAAAGTCACAACAGAAAAATATCCAACTTGTCAGGTTGTGCGTGAATTTAAGAAACAGAAAAATGCCCGCTATTTTGGACCATATCCTGATGCAACTGCTGCCTATCAGACGCAGAAACTGCTGAATCAGCTGTATCCGCTGCGTAA
>JAZRUQ010000025.1:0-29668 GCA_045652605.1 Erysipelotrichaceae bacterium | reverse complement strand
CAATCGCATCAATTCGTCCATCCAGCTGTTCCATGACTTCATGATAGGTTCTGCAGCTTGGATGATCTGAAAGATTAGCACTTGTCACCAGCATCGGCACTCCGACTCTTTCCAGAAGATCCAATACAAATCGATGATCTGGAATACGAATCGCAATCGTATCTTTGCCATTGGTCACAAAATCAGGCACATTTTCCTTCTTTTTCAGCACAAGCGTCAAAGCACCGGGAGTCAATCTTCTCACCAATCGAAGAATGTCTTCATCAATCCAGGCTACCGAAGCCATCTGCACTTCATCGCACACCATCATAGGAAATGGCTTGGATTCCGGTCTGCCTTTTGACTTCTTCATTGCTTCAATCGCAGCTTCATCATCATAGCGAACACCTACTCCATACACCGTATCAGTAGGAAAGGCAACCACTTTTCCTGCTTTGACTTCTTCTGTCACTGCACTTAGATCTTTCAATGTAAAATCTTTTGTCATGTGCATTCACCTCTTAAGGTTTATTTTAGCAGAATCACAAAGGAAATTCATCTATTTTCATTTTTCAGCCAGTTCATCAACCATGAGACTTCCTCAATTTCCATGCTGCACTGCAGAAACAGAAAATCCCCTTCTATCTTTGAACCCTTCTGATTTCCCTGAAGTATTGTTAAAACACCCTGTTCAAAAGAGACTTCCGCATTTTCAAACTCAAAGTCATTCAGATGTTTACGTATAATCATCGCATGATCACTTCTATGAATGGAAAGTGTCAAATCATAATATGTCTTGATCATCTGCTGTATGAGTTCGGCTTCATTGTGTTCACTTGAATCAAACACAATCCTGTACTGTATCCCTGTATTTTCTGTAGCATTGATTTGACAGATATGCATCACCAGCAACAATCCAATCAAGATGATATTTAAGTTCTTCCTCATTTGCATCACCACTGAAAGTATGCACATTTTTCCAATTTCTATTCATTATGATATAATAGTGCAGGTGATAAAATGAAACAGATTTATACAGAAATTAAAAATGCCTGTGAACAGCAGGCAAAGATTGTCGTTGTATCAAAGAAAAGAAGTCTTGAAGAAATTATGGCTTATTATGATGCCGGTGTCCGTGACTTTGGTGAAAACCGTGCAGATGATTTAATCCAAAAAGCTGAAGCACTTCCTAAAGACATCAACTGGCACTTTATCGGACATCTTCAAAGAAACAAAGTCGCAAAAGTACTTCCGTATGTCTCTTTGATTCATTCCGTCGAATCCAAAGACCTCTTGAAAGTCTTGAACAAAGAAGCACAGAAACAAGATCGCACCATCGATGTACTCATTCAGTTCAACCTGGCTGAAGAAGACACAAAAACCGGATTAAGTGAACAGGAAGCTTCTGATTTCGCTAGTGAAGCTTTATCTTATAGCCATCTGAATGTCAAAGGCATCATGACCATGGGACCTCATGTCGATGATGAACAGGCTATTGAAGAAGTCTTTGCACAGGCTCATCACCTGCAGATGAAACTGAAAAAGACTCATGGAGCTGAACATTTCAATGAACTGTCCATGGGAATGAGTTCAGACTGGAAGATTGCCTTAAGACATGGAAGTACAATGTTAAGAATTGGAACTATTCTATTTGAAGAACGCTGAAACTCAGCGTTTTTTACCATTTTATAAAAACATGTCATTTTCATCTTCTCTTATGAACATGATATACTAAAGATATGAAAGAAGTGATACGATGTTAACCCTTATTCTGAAGGATCAGACCCTTCAAGTTGAAAAATGGACTTCCGTACATCAGCTTGCTCAAACGCATCAAGTTGATGATGTTGTCGGATGCATCCTTAATGGGAAAGTTCATGATTTAAATTATCAGCTGAAACAATCCGGTGCTTTCCAATGGATTTTTAAAGACAGTGCGATTGGAAAGCTGATGCAGGAACGCACTTTGATATTTTTATTGATTGCAGCTGTACGTACTCTTTTTAACACTGATGTGTGTGTTCGTCATACCTTTGCATCAGGACTGTACATTACACTCAATGATCGAGAATGTGTATCCGATGATGATATTCAGCTGATTAAAGATAAAATGAATGAAATGATTCATCATGATATTTCAATCGAACGCCATGTCGTCTTAAAAGAAGAAGCTGTAGCTCATTTTGAAGCACTGAATCGATTTGATCTGGCTAAGCTTTTATCGCAGCGCACATCAGTCACAAGCAGCATCTATACCTGCGATAAGGTTGATGACTACTTTTATGGTGTCATGTACACTCATGCAGGCATGGTAGATGAATTTACACTGCTGCCTTATCAGAAAGGGCTGTGGCTCAGTTTCCAGAAGGAATTGATTGATCAGCCAAAACTCTTTCAGGTGTTTGAACGTTTTGAACAGCGTGGCCAGCAGGTGGGTATCACCAACATTGCAGAGCTGAATGAAGCTGTCCAGCAAGGTCGATTACAAGAACTCATTGAAATCAATGAGAAACGTGTCAACGATGATCTGGATGCCATTGTGTCCAAGATTCATCAAAACAAAAACTGCAAAGTCGTCCTGATTGCAGGGCCTAGCTCAGCCGGTAAAACGACAACATCTTTGCGCATTGCCGAAAAACTGACAAAATTGGGACATCATCCAGTGACATTGGCGATGGATGACTTCTTTAAAAACCGCATAGACAGTCCAAGATTACCTGATGGCAGCTATGACTATGAAAACATTGAATGTGTTGACCTGTCCCTTTTCAACAACACCATCAAAGCGCTTTTAAACAATGAAGCAGTAAAAATACCAGTCTATGAATTTGCCAAGGGTGAAAAAATCTGGCCGAATCCACCCGTTTCACTCAATGAAGAAGACATTCTGATTATTGAAGGCATACATGCCTTAAATCCTCGATCATCTGAATTGATTAGTAATCATCAGAAAGTCAGAATCTATATCAACGCCTTAACACATTTGAATTACGATGAACACAATCGCATCCCTACATCCGATTATCGTTTGATTCGCAGAATGATGCGTGATGTCCAGTTCAGAGGAAGAAGCATCTGTACAACGATTGAAGGATGGCAGAAAGTGAAAGATGGCGAAGATATGTACATTTATCCGTATCAGGAAGAGGCGGATGTTATTCTCAACACATCCATGGACTATGAACTGGCTGTTTTAAAATCCAGACTGATGCCGCTTTTAGATTCAGTCGATGTGAATGACCCTCAATACGTTGAAGTCAATCGCATTGGCAAACTGCTGGCTTATGTGATTGATGGCGACCCTGAACTGGTTCCTGCATACTCCATTTTAAAAGAATTTTTAGGCGGAAGTCTCTATACAGAATAAAAGCGGAATACTCCGCTTTTTTAATTATAAAGATAAAACCGTATCCATATCTTTGTCGCCACGACCTGAAAGACACACAACAAGATTATCCTCTGGTGTATAGTTTTTCGCAATCTTAAGCGCATAGGCAACAGCGTGACTGCTTTCCAGAGCTGGAATAATGCCTTCTGTGCGGCTTAACAGTTTAAAGGCTTCTACAGCTTCTTCATCCGTAATGCTGTCATAAATGACACGATTTGTCTGATGCAGATAAGCATGTTCAGGACCGATTCCTGGATAGTCCAGACCAGCTGAGATGGAATACGCTTCTTTTTCCATAATATACGTTTTCATCCCATGCAGAATACCAATCTTTCCCAATGCTACAGCAGATGCATGATCACCTGTAGCTATGCCTTTTCCTGCAGCTTCAACACCATACAGGGTAACATCTTCCTTGATAAAGTCAGTAAACATGCCGATCGAGTTGCTTCCTCCGCCTACACAGGCAATGACAGCTTTAGGCAGCTTCTTTTCAAGTTCGAGCATCTGTCGTTTGGTTTCCTCGCCAATAATCTTCTGAAAGTGCTTGACCATTTCAGGATACGGTGCAGGTCCTACTGCAGAGCCAATCAGATAGAATACATCCGGATGTTCTACCAGATATTCAAAGGCTTCATCTACAGCTTCCTTAAGTGTCCCTGTGCCTTTTGTCACTGGCTTTACTTCAGCTCCTAATAAAATCATACGGTCAACATTCGCTTTTTGACGACGTATATCTTCCTGACCCATGAAGATTGTGCATTTCATGTTGAACAGAGCACAGACAGTTGCGGTTGCTACACCATGAGATCCTGCCCCTGTTTCTGCAATGATGTGTGTTTTGTTCATGCGTTTGGCAACTAGAATCTGTCCAATCGCATTGTTGATTTTGTGTGCTCCTGTGTGATTAAGATCTTCTCGTTTCAGGTAAATGTTTGCACCACCTGCAAGCTGAGTCAAATTTTTCGCCAGAAACAAAGGACTAGGTCTTCCTACAAAGGTTTTCAAATAATGGAAGTATTCTTCCATAAAAGCAGCGTCTTCTTTAACGGTGTTAAATACAGTTTCAATTTCATTCAGTTTTTCTTTTAAATTCTGTGGTACATACTGTCCACCAAACATTCCATAATTCATCATAACTTTTCTCCTTTTCATGTTTGTTTTTACTGCGCCAATCCCAATCAGACAACATCTGTACCACCTCCTTGATAAAATAAAAACGCATGATAGAAATTATCCCACCATGCGTTTAATCTACTTTTTTAATACGCAAAAAAGATGGGCTAAATTTCTCCCATGCGCCACCAACGATTCATTTTTGTATTCATTGTGTTCATAAGCGTATCCTCTATGAATATTTTATCATATTTATCATAGAAAACAACAGGTACAGCCTATGCTGTACCTGTTTTGTTTATTTTTTGTTTTTTCTAGCTTCCAGTTCTTCAAGGATTTTAGCTTTGATCTGCGCAACAGCCAGAGGAATGTCTTCATTGGTTACTGTATTTCTCCACAATGGAGCCAGTTCCATTTCCATTCTTGCCTTGTTGATACGCATCTGAGCACTTGCATCGTTATCTCCATAGATTTCATGAATCTGTCTTTCCAGATCCTCAAAACTCTTTGGCAGAACGAAGAAACACAAAGCATCCGGCTTGAACAGTTTCACCTGTCCAACACCCTGAGCTTCTACTTCCAGAAGTACATTTTTACCCTGTTCAACCAGGAAGTCTACCTGAGCACGAGGCGTACCATAGTAGTATCCGTTAAACGATGTGTATTCCAGAAGTTCTTTCTTCTTTAATGCAGTTGCGAACTGCTTGTGAGTAACAAAGTAATAGTCCTCTCCATCCACTTCATGTTCCTTCTGTGGACGAGTTGTCAGTGAGATGGAATACATCAATTTCAGATCTGGATCTTTCAACAATTCCTCAACGATTTTCCCCTTACCTACTGAACTTGCGCCTGAAAGCACAACAATTAAACCTTGGCTCATTTTAGTACCTCCTATATTCAGTTCTATTTTATCACATTACTTAATCAGATGGAACTTTTCCTGACGACCTGCAAGATAATGCACTTTATCTTCAGTAAAGAGTACATCTGTTTCAAGTCCTAATGAGAAGGAAGTATTCCATTCTTTGATATCCACTGTACAGTTGAGTTCCAGTGAATAACAAGTGTCATTGTACATTGGGTAATCACCCTGAACAGGAACACCCTGCTGCATATCCCACAGCCCCAATGTAGGACCTGCACCATGACCATGATAGCCGATTGGATGAGTATACAGAGATGGTTTCAGACCTTCAGCAATGGCCTGTTCTCTCGCATTTTTCAAAATAATGTTGCCTGTTGTACCTTCTTTGAACTGATCACAGACAATTTCCTGGAAACGATTGACCTGACGAAGTGCATCTTTGAGATAATCCGGTGCATCTGTTTCACCCAGTTTCAAAACATACGCATTTTCCTGAGTGTCTGTGCACAGATTCAGATATTTCAGACCAACGTCACAATGCAGAATATCTCCCGGCATAATCACAGTTTCACCATAGACTGCACCTACACCTGCACGACGAATGGAAACTTCAAAATCAAACCATGGAATCAATCCAAGATCGATGACTTTCTGCATCATGAAATACTTCACATCTTCATTGGTTGTCACACCTGGGTGAACAACTCTTGAAGAGAACGCTTCTGCAATCATGGCATGAGCAATCTGCATGATACCAGTATAGGCAGCCATTTCTGACTTTGTGCGTGTTTCCAGCCATCCGATGCACAGATGTTCTGCACTGACAACACGTGCCTTGTCTTCATCATCCAGTGCTTCCATGATTTTCTGATACAGAGAATATGTCAGACCATCACCGAATGAATAAGTCGGCGAATAGTTCAGACCAATTTTGTTAGGTTTGAGTTCACGGACAATGCGTGCCAGACATTCAAACTGTGTTTCAGGTGGATAAGTTGCGTTTGGATCCTGCCATACAGAGTCTTTCTGATGTGTCCATACAGACTCATAATAGCCATCCAGACCTACATTTGGACGAGTCAGAGCCATTCTTCTGATTTTTCCATCTTCCTGCAGATGGAACGCCAGAATTGTTGTACGGCGAGCTGTCATCATGGCTGCAGGCACCATTGTAGTCAGCACAGGGTCTTCATTGTATTCCTTGCAGGCAACAACCCACAAATCAATTCCACAGCGCTTCATAATTTTTGGCAGCACTGTTTCAAAACGTTCTTCCAGCCATGCGTTGCGGATTTTTTCCTGTTCACGGTAAGGCAGAATCTTTTTTCTCAGATCTTCAGCACTCACTGTGCTTTCAACCAGAAATCCTTCATTTGAAATCATGTTTATTCCTCCTAATCTGCCAGAGTTCCCATTGGATCCCATGGGTCCAGCAGCTTTGCCTCAGTGTTCAAAGCATCCAATGCCTTGTCACCAAGATATTTCTTATGAACGACAGCCTGATATACATAGCTGTCAAACCAGCTGTCAGAAGCAACATAATAGCCATTATGACCATTTTCCTTGCCCCAGCTGTTTTCAATTTTCCATTTGTCGCTTTGACCATCAATCAGATTGACACCAGCCAGCACCATTGCATGATTCATGGCAGAATCCCATGAATACAGAGATGTTTCTTTATCAATTGTAAAGTCAATATTGAACAGTGCATTCAGATCAAAGCTTCTTTCATCCCATACACCATGAGGACGATCAATATAATTACCGCAGTCTGAACCAAACCACACAATTTCCTGATCAGACAGCTGTGCAATCACGCACTTCTTGAATTCATCCAAAGGAAGATTCAGATAAGTCACAGGAACATCCGTAACATTTCCTAAGTAACTGACAGTAAAAGTCTGATAATAAGGTTTATCCACTGTAGGTGAATGAATAATGCTGACATAATCATCCAGATTCACACCCACATATTTTTCATAGAAGCTGTGAGGCGTCAGATTGTCTTCACGGATGTACTTGCCATCTTTGTCCACAACATCAAAACTGAAGTTCTGAGGTGGAACACCAAAACATGTGCACAAGAAGCCATACAGTTCCTTCAATGCAGTTTCTTTTAATGCGGCAATGGCTTCAGCAGAATCTGCCGCTTTAACTTCACTTGCGAAGCGTCTTAAACGACGATTGATAAGCTTGTTCATGTCACGTGTGTTTCTAGCCTGATATGCATCAGGGAAAACACTCTGTGGTACCACGCCATACTTCTTCACAACAGCACACAGCATATCCCACTGTCCACCATCCTGAATTCCAGTTGTTAAAACCCAGGCCAGTGTTCTTTCATCCCATGCTCTGTCTTTCAATTCAATGACAGATTCCATGAAGAAATTGATTTTTTCAAGTTTATCATAGAAAGCAACATAATTCTGAGACAGCTCAAACTGTGCCAGATTCAGTTTCTTCGCAACGATTTCACGCAAAACATTCATTCCTGCAAAAATCCAGCAGCGTCCGCTCGCACCTTGGCTAGTTGCATCCATTGTCTTGATGTCAATGGAGAAATGATGTTGCATGCTGGCTTCATTTTCCTGAGAAGAAGCCGCCTGAAAGAGTGGAGCCTGATACAGCGCTCTGCGAACAGCACGCTGTACAGGATCTTTCAGGTAATCAGACTGAAATGTATTCAGCTGATCAATTGTAATATTTTTCATTATCGGTTAGAGCAGCGGAACTTTTCAACCATATCCCAATTCAGACGTTTTGCGAATTCAGTCAGCAATGTGATTGTATCTGCAATGTCCTTGCGATGAACAACACCACGATGAGAGTGGATTGAACGTGCTGGGATAGAAAGTGTCATGTTGATAACACCATTGCGAGTCATGTGGATTTCTCCTGAATCTGTACCTCCACGCATGAAGATATCATGAACGAATGTGATTCCCAGTTCCTTGCAGATGTCTTCCATGCAGTACAGCAGTTCACGATTTCCAATCACTGAACCATCCATAACAGACAAAGTTACACCAGATGCCAGTGGAACACCGAATTTTGAATCAGGAACATCATTTGCCAAAGTAACATCCAGTGCGATTGCAACATCTGCATCCACCATGTATGCAGCAGTCTTAGCACCACGCAGACCTACTTCTTCCTGAACTGAACCTACCGCAACGACATCTGCCAGATGATCTACGCCTTTCAAATTGCGTACAACTTCAGTTGCGATAGCTGCACCAATTCTGTCATCCCAAGCCTTTGCCATGAGATAGTTTGGATTTGCCATTTCTCTAAATTCTGAGACCAGAGTAATCATATCACCAATGCGAATGCCCAGATCTTCTGCTTCCTGCTTATCGCATACGCCAATATCGATAAACAGTTCATCCAGCTGCTTGACAGTCTTCATGACTTCAGCAGGCATACCATGTGGTGCTGGTGCACTGATCATACCATAGATTTCTTTTCCTTCACGAGTTGTAATCATGACTTCCTGAGCAAGCAGGACATGAGGCCACAGACCACCTGCGTTGACAACGCGGATAAAACCAGAGTCTTCAATCTTCTTTACATAGAAACCAACTTCATCCAGATGTCCAAACATCGCAAATTTAGGTCCATTGCCGGAACCTTTCTTTGTCCCCAGAATGGATCCAAGGTTATCATATTCGATTGTATCTACATAACCTTCCATCCATTTTTTCATAACACGGCTTGCGCCTGCTTCATGACCAGTAATCCCTTTTGCCTGACAGAAGTCTTTCAAAAGGTCTACATTTACATCCCCATAGGGTTCAAGAATTCTTGTTTTTTCATTGCACATGATTATTTCCTCCTTAGTGCAGAAAAGCCAGGCCAGTGTACGAAGCCGGCCTGGCTAATCTATTGATTTAATTGTATTTAAGTTTTAGCTTATTTAGTAATGTCAGCCCACTTGAAGTCGCATCCGCCCAGCAGAGAACGAACAACTCCAGTTACGCCTTCTCTTTCCATGAACATCTTAGTTCCGTTGTACAGAGGCAGAACACCTGCTTCAGCAACCAGAATCTTTTCTGCTTCAACCATCTTAGCCTGACGAACAGCCTGATCAGCAGAGTTCTTTACTTCATTCAGCAGAGCATCATATTCAGCATTTGCATACTTACCATTGTTGTACTGGTTGTCGCTCATGCAGATTTCCATGAATGAGAATGGGTCGAGGTAGTCAGTTGACCAGCCATCCAGTGAGAATTCGAAGTCACCAGTGTTCTTGCGGTCACGACGTACTGTACCTTCCAGGTTAGCAGCAGTGATATTAACGTTCAGGTTAACACGCCACATTTCAACGATTGCTTCAGCCAGAGCCTTGTTTGCTTCACCAGTAGTGTAGATCAGTTCCATATCTGTTGGGAAGCCTTCGCCGTTAGGGTAACCAGCGTCAGCCAGCAGCTGCTGAGCCTTAGCAATGTCACCTGAATCAGGCAGCAGAGATTCTGTACGGAATGGCTTAGTTGGATCATCAACAGCTGCCATTGCGTTAGGAACGAAACCAGTTACTGCAACAGAGTTAGTTACAACGTTTTCAGCCAGAACCTTACGATCCAGAGCCAGCAGCAGAGCTGAACGAACTCTTGCATCAGACAGAACAGGGTTTTCATTGTTAACCATCATGTAACGAGTCATCAGGTTGCCCCATTCTTTCAGTTTGCCTTCTCTGCCCAGACGAGTCTGGTCAGCAACTGACATAGTCATGTAAGTGATATCCAGCATGTCTGTATCATACATCTGAATTTCTGTTGAAGATTCAGATACGCAGTAGATATACAGTTCATCCAGTTTCACAGCATCTTTATCCCAGTAGTTTTCGTTCTTAGCATATTTAACATACTGTCCCTTAGACCATTCAACTGGTGTGAATGGACCAGAAGCCAGAGTAGTTTCAACAGCATCACCGTAAGTAGCCTGAGCTTCAACGAACTTCTTAGAAACGATACCATAAGTAGTGAATCCAGTCAGAGATACGAAGTAAGGAGCTGGTGCTGTCAAAGTAACTTCAACAGTCTTTTCATCAATAGCTTTCAGAGCCAGAGCATCAGCAGTAGCTTCGCCAGCATTGAATTCAGCACCACCCTGGATGTAATACAGCTGATATGCATATTCGAATGCGTTAGCTGGATCCAGAGCACGAGTCCATGAGAATACAACGTCTTCAGCAGTGATTGGAGTACCATCTGCGAAAGTGATTCCATCTCTCAGTGTGAATGTATAAGTCAGGTTATCTGGAGTCACTGTGTAACCTTCAGCCAGTGAAGGAACAAAGTTACCGTCAGCATCTTCTCTGTACAGGAAGTCATAAATCTGTGATACATGAATTGAAGTTTCCAGTACGTTAGAAGCCTGAGGGTCAAAACTGTCAGGTTCGAAACCTACGTTAAAGTTCAAAGTTTTAGTTGTTGGTGTATCATCACCAGCTGGAGAGTCAGTGTTTGTGTTACCGCCGCATGCTACCATACCGAAGCAAAGCAGAGCAGCCATCAGGATCAAACAAAGTTTTTTCATAAATTTCTTTCCTCCTATTTTTCGTACAAGTGGCATGCAACAAAATGACCAGGGATAACTTCCTTCAGTGAAGGACATTCTCTCTTGCATCGTTCTGTTGCTTTAGGGCAGCGCGTATTGAACGCACAGCCTGAAGGTGGATTGATAGGAGATGGAACTTCTCCTTCAACAATGATTCTGCGTTTTGTTTCCTCAACGTCAGGATCAGGAATTGGGATTGCAGACATCAGTGCCTCAGTATATGGATGAAGCGGTGTAGAATACAGAACATCTGACTCTGCAAGTTCCACCATTTTACCAAGGTACATAACACCTACACGGTCCGAAATGTACTGCACCATGGACAAGTCATGGGCAATAAACAAATAAGTAAGGCCAAGCTTATGCTGCAGTTCCTTCAAGAGGTTGACAACCTGCGCCTGAATGGAAACATCCAGGGCACTGATTGGTTCGTCGCAGACAATGAACTTTGGATTGGCTGCAAGACTTCTTGCAATACCAACACGCTGTCTTTGTCCACCCGAGAACTCATGAGGGAAGCGGCTAGCATGGTCACTATTTAATCCTACAAGTTCCAAAAGCTCAAGTACTCTTTCCTTGCGCTTTTCTGCAGGCAATTCGGTATCATTAATCATGGATTCCATAATGATCTCTGTAACAGTCATTCGTGGATTGAGGGAAGCATATGGATCCTGGAAAATCATATGCATATCTTTACGGAAAGGAGCTAATTCCTTTGTGTTCAGTTTTGAAATGTCCTGACCTTCAAAGAGAATTTCTCCATCTGTAGGATTATAAAGACGCATGATTGTACGGCCTAAAGTCGTTTTACCGCAGCCTGATTCACCTACAAGACCAAGAGTTTCCCCTTCGTAAATATCAAATGAAACATCATCAACAGCTTTCAGCACATCTTTCTTTGCATGAAATAAAGATCCGCTGTTCTGAATTGTAAAGTGCTTTTTCAGATGCTTGATTTCAACAAGTTTTTTCTTTGTCATCTTACTGTTCCTCCTTGAATTCAGGATGATATCTCCAGCACTTCGCATAGTGTTCTTTTTCAACTTCATAAATTGGAGGCTTAGCTACTTTGCAGCATTCCATTGCATGATCACAGCGATCAAAGAATGGACAGCCCTTCTGTTCCAGAAGCAAGTCTGGAGTAGAACCTGGAATTGGCTGAAGTTCATTTTCCTTCATATCCAGTCGAGGCAATGCTTTCAAAAGACCCCAAGTGTATGGATGAAGCGGTTTGTAGTACAGATCCTTAACAGGTGCACTTTCAACAATTTCACCGCAGTACATAACGTTAACACGGTCTGCAATCGATGCCACAACACCCAAGTCATGAGTAATCAGGATGATTGCTGTATTCAGTTCTTCAGAAAGGTCTCTCATCAGGTCCATGATCTGAGCCTGAATTGTAACATCAAGAGCTGTTGTAGGTTCATCGGCAATCAGAAGCTTAGGACCGCAAAGCAATGACATCGCAATCATGATACGCTGACGCATACCACCAGAGAGTTCATGAGGATACTGCTTCAGTCTTTCTTCAGGATTGGAAAGACCTACTTTTTCCATCATATCAATCATCTTGTCATGACGCTGCTTAGCAGACATGTCTTTGAAGTGAAGTTTCAAAGATTCTTCCATCTGATTTCCAATAGTGAACACCGGATTCAAGCATGTCATTGGGTCCTGGAAAATCATACTGATTTCCTTACCGCGAAGCTTAGCCATTTCCTTTTCAGAAAGCTGAGCCAGATCCTTGCCATCAAACATGATTGATCCACCAACGATCTTACCACCCTTGGCAACCAGTCTCATCACTGACATGGAAGTAACGCTTTTACCAGAACCGGATTCACCTACAATTGCAAGAACCTGTCCAGGTTCAAGTTCAAAGCTGATGTTGTTTACAGCTTTTACTTCACCGAATTTAGTGAAGAATGATGTGGACAGATTGTTAACTTCTAATAATTTACTCATCGAATCCACCTCAATTCTGTTTTGGATCCAGCGCATCTCTCAGTGCATCACCGAAGAAGTTGAACGCCAGAATTGTCAAACTGATGAAGATTGCAGGAACCCACATCAGATATGGGAAAGTACGAAGCGCTGAAATTCCTTCCTGAGCAAGACCGCCCCAGCTAGGCATTGGTGCAGAAATACCAAGGCCCAAAAACTGAAGAGATGCTTCCAGGAAGATTGCACTTGGAATTGACAAAGTCATCGAAACGATGATTGGACCAAATGCATTTGGAATCAGATGCTTCAGAATAATGTTCCAGTGAGAAACATTTGAAACACGGGCAGCCAGTACAAATTCTCTTGATTTCAGTGAAAGAACTTCACCTCGAACAAGACGAGCCATACCAAGCCATCCAGTCAAACCGATAACGATGAAGACATTTACCAGACCGCTTCCCAGCCACATGATCAGCAAGATAACATACAGCATGCTTGGAATTGAACTGATAATATCAACAATACGCATCATGATGTTGTCCACTGCACCGCCAACATAACCAGCGATAGCACCATATACAACACCAACACCCAGAGAGATGATAGCTGCAACAAATCCACAAGAGAGGGAAATGCGTGCACCATATGCCATACGAACCATCATGTCACGACCCAGATTGTCTGTTCCCATCCAGTGAACTGCATTTGGTTCCATATACATATTTGTCAAATCCTGAGTAACATAGTCAAATGGAATAACCATTGGACCAAAAATCGCAAACAACAGCATGAACAGAATGATTGCAAGCCCAAGAAGACCCAGCTTATTGCGCTTGAAACGATACCATGCATCCTGAAGGAATGTTGTTGAAGGTCTTAAAATCTTTTCAACCTGTTTTTCATCTTTGCTTACTTTTTTAAAAGAAATCTTTTCGTTCATATTCATCACTCTTTTGATTCCTTTCCAAGCTTGATACGTGGATCAACCAATGCATAGACAACATCTACAGCAAGCGTTGCTACAATCAGCAGGATTGAGTAGAAAATTGTCAATCCCATGATCATTGGATAGTCACGGTTGAAAATTGATTTTGTAAACTGTTCCCCCAAGCCAGGGATTGCGAACAGCTTTTCAACAACCAGCGAACCTGTGATGATCCCTGCGAACATAGGACCAATAACAGTGATAACTGGAAGCACTGCATTTTTAAGTGCGTGCTTGTAGACGATCAGGAACTGAGAAGCTCCCTTAGCCTTTGCAGTACGGATATAATCTGAATTCATGACTTCCAGCATACTGGATTTCATCATCTTAGTAATATAACTAAGCGGATAAGCAGCTAAAGCAAGTGTCGGCATGATTGCCTGCTGAGGAGTTCCCCACAATGCAACCGGCAGCAATCTGAGCTTATATCCAATAAAGTACATCAATGCAGAAGCGATAACGAAGTTTGGCAATGAAACCAGAATCGTTGTCAGAATCTTAATCAGGTTGTCCTGCCATCCATTCTGTTTAAGTGCTGAGATAATTCCTGCTGGAATACCAAGCACAATTGCTACTACCATAGCACCAATACCTAACACAAGAGAAACCGGGAAGCAGCGATCAATGTAATCATTTACAGTTTCATTTTCATAGAAGTAAGATGGTCCAAAATCAAATTGAGCAACATCCACCATATAATCAATGTACTGTTCCATTACTGGACGATCCAGATTGTATTTCTTATTGAGGTTTTCAATAATAATTGGATTTAAAGGTTTGTCTCTATCAAACGGTCCTCCAGGAAGAGCTCGGCTCAGCCAGAATGTAATTGTTGCGATAACAAATACAACAACAACACCCATTGCCAGACGCTTAAGAATGTATTTGAACATGCGTCATTCTCCTTTCTTCATGAATGCTTCAATTTCTTCAACAGTTTTAGGAATACCCGCGGAGAGTACTTCACAACCATCTTTTGTCACTAGAATTGTATCTTCAATGCGAATACCTATTTCTTCATCATCGAAATACAAACCAGGTTCAAGAGTAAACATCATATCTTCTTCAAGAATCATTCCATCATGATCACCCACATCATGAGTATTCAACCCAATGAAGTGACCTGATCCATGGAAATAGTACTTGTCGATTTCTTCTACAGTAGAAATCTTGCCGATCTTGACAAGTTCTTCTGCCATGACTCTTTTTGAAATCAATTGAAGTTCACCCTTCAATTGACCAGGCTTTGTTGCAGCAAGTGCTGCATCCAGCCCTTTCAGTACAGCGTTGTACAACTGCTTCTGACGTTCTGTAAACTTTCCATTGACTGGATAAGTTCTTGAAACATCGGTACAGTAGTGATCCCACTGTGCACCCAAATCAAACAGAATCATGTCGCCATCTTTCGTCTTGGTGTTGTTGTCAACATAATGCATGATGCATGCATTTTTACCTGTTGCTGCAATTGTCCAGAATGCAGGAATCTTAACATTATGACTTTTCAGTACAAAGTCATAATATGCTTCAATCTGGCACTCAGTCATTCCAGGCTTCATGTTCTTCAGCATGTTCTTGACTGCTTCTTCTGTAATTGCCGCTGACTTGTAATGGGCTTCAATCTCTTCTTTTGATTTCACTGTTCTCATCGAACAGATCTTCTGATATGCGTTATGCATCGTAATGTATGGATAAGCTTTCTGAAGTTCATGTGCAATACGCTGTTCTGGATTGAGCGCGTAACTCATTTTCCAGCGTGCCATGTCCATGTAGACATCCTGCACATCATTTTTGAACATCAGTCTTGAAATCACATCTTCCCATGTTTCCATTGGAACGATATTGGTGATTCCTGTTTCTTTCTGAAGCTGCTGTTTATCGAACTTCACACCTGTCCATCTCATTTCACGTTCTGTCGGAATATGCATGAACAGTGTTTCAGAAACTTTACCATTGATCTTTGATGCAAGATAGAGAGCACCAGGTTCTTTGACACCAGTCAAGTACACAAAATTACGATAAGGTTCAAACAGATAATTTTCATCATCAGTTGATTCCATCATTTCACCGCTATGGACAAAATAGATTGAATTGTCCATCATCCAGTCAGTTAATTCTTTTCTTTTTCTGATATAGAAGTCTGTTGCTAACATCTCAAAGTCCTCCTGAATGTAGAAAATTTTTCAAAGCATTTGATTCAGTTATAAACTTATGTTCACAATTCTATCACAAATCCTGATTTTCACAAGTTTTTCGAAACCTTTTTATATAAATTTTCAAAATATTTTCTTATGAAAATGTAAATTGTTTCATAAAATGCTTTGTTCTTTCATAAAATACTCCTGTATAATAAACTCATACGTTACGTAGGAGTCAACCCAAAAATGAAAACAAATGAAGAATATACTGTCAATGAATTCGCAAAATTATGCAATACAACTGTACGTACCATCAACCATTATGAAGAACTCGGTTTAATCAAACCCCATAAAACTCTTGAAAATGGATACCGTCTTTTTCATCTTTACCAAGTTGACCAGATTTCATCCATTATGCTGTATAAGGATTATGGATTTTCTTTGAAACAAATCAAAGAGATGATGAACAGCACAAATTTTGATACACAGATTCATCATTTGAATCTTCAGAAAAAAATGATTGAAGCACAGAAAAAAAGCCTCCTCGAAAAGGAAGCACGCATCAATTACACATTGAACGAAATCCAGAAAGCATCCCTTGAAGAGAAAATTCACTTTGAAACACTCCCTGTTCAGTACTTGAACATCACTCCCGTACTTCATGAATCAGACAGTTTTCTAGTCAATTATCTTTCAAATGGCTTCCGCAACGGCATTATCATCAACCCAAATGAAAATCGCATCACAGGATTCTACTCCACAGACAACAGCACAACACAATCCATTGAGGGAGAATGCATGTGCACATACATGAAAGAAAAAGGATACAACGTGCGTGCCGTTTTGCAGTTTTTCAAGGAACAAGCCCTTCTTCATGGCATTTCTATGAGCGACATTTATGGTGAAACTATCATTGAAACCGAAAACATGTATCTCTTCAAATATTTTATGATGTGCAATCCAAAACGATAATTCCAACAACAGAAAACGTTTTCCCTATCCTGCAAACCACACAAAAAACAAAGTCAGGTCACTTAGTGACCTGACTATTTTTTATGCTTCAGTTTTCTTTTTTCTAGGTTTTGAAACTTTCTTTGGCTTTTCAGTTTCTTCTGTCTTGACCTTTTTAGGACGCCCCGGTCTCTTCTTTACAGGCGGAACAATCTCCTTCAGGACCACTGCAGTTCTTGCAGGCAGATACAATTCCACAAACCACTGATCATCAAACTGCTTTGCATGATAAGTCATATGCTTTACATTGCCCTGACCGCCATACACTTCATCATCACTTGAAAGTACAAGCTCATACTCATTGCCATTGACCACAGGAACCAAAACATTTTCCAAAGACTGACTTGAATGGAAATTAAACCCAAACATCAATCCATTTCGAGTAAACACCAGTGTCTTTTCAGGATCTTTCAGAAGTCTTAAATCACCCATACGCTGATCAAACATCTTCTTTTCTTTAATCAGATGCACAACATCACGATCAAACTCTCCAAGCCACTGATACTTCAGGAATCCATTGTTCAACAAAGACCACTGACGACGGCAATAATGGAAAGACCAGCCATTGCCTTCACGAGGGAAGTCAATCCATTCAGGATGACCAAACTCATTTCCCATAAAGTTCAGATACGCTTCTCCGCCACCTGCGATAGTGAACAGACGAATCATCTTATGAAGCGCAATGGCACGATCGATGACAGGATTGTGCGTTGATTTATCCATATCTGTGTACATTGCTGCATCAGCCAGACGGAAAATCATTGTCTTGTCCCCAACCAGCGCCTGGTCATGAGATTCAACATAAGCCACGGTATTTTCACCAGGACGTCTTAAGCACATATCGCCCCACATCTTACCGATTTCCCAATCTTCATCACGCTTTTCCTTCACTGTTTTAATCCACATATCAGGAAGTCCCATCGCCAGACGATAATCAAAGCCAATACCGCCATCTTCAATCGAAAGAGCCATACCAGGCATACCTGACATATCTTCTGCTACTGTCACTGCATCCGGATTGATGGAATGAATCAGTTCTGTAGCCAGCTGCAGATAAGTAATGGCCTCTACATCCGTATTCCATGAGAAATACTTGTCATTCGAATTGAAATCTGTTCCTAAACCATGATCATGATACAGCATCGAAGTGACACCATCAAAACGGAAACCATCAAAATGATATTCTGTCATCCAAAATTTCAGATTCGACAACAGGAAGTGAATCACCTCATCCTTGCCATAATTGAAGCACTTTGTCCCCCATGCAGGATGATCACCCTTGTCACCATCGTGGAAGAACTGCCAAGTTGTACCATCAAACATATTGATACCTTCAGCTGTGTTTTTTACCGCATGAGAATGTACTACATCTAGCAGCACACGAATGCCCATTTCATGAGCCGTGTTGACAAGATACTTCAAATCTTCAGGCTTGCCAAACCAGCTGGATGCTGCATAGAAGCTAGATACCTGATACCCAAAACTTCCGTAATATGGATGCTCCATGATTGCCATCAGCTGAATGGTGTTATAACCTGCTTTCTTAATATGAGGAAGCGTATAATCCGCAAATTCACGGTATGAACCTACCTTGCCTTCTTCCTGAGCCATTCCTACATGAGCCTCATAAATCAGAAGTCCATCTTCACCCTTGAAGTCAGCATCTGTCCAATTGAACACTTTCCAGTCATCCACAACTTCAGCACACCATGCCACAGTTTCCGTGTCCTGTACAACACGGCGCGCATACACAGGAATATGTTCAGTACGAGTCATATTAGCGTCCACGATGGTCTTGACCTTGCAGCCATCCCACAGTGTATCCACACCATCCAAAACCAGTTCCCAGATTCCATTTTCAAGACGTGTCATTGGATGTTCAAGCCATTTCCAGCCATTGAATTCACCTGTCAGATACAGCTGATATGCAGAAGGTGCCCATTCACGATACACCCATCCAGTTTCTGTGCGATGAATCCCAAAATATTCATGAGCATTCGCAAAGTCTTTCAGTGATCCATTTTCACCAACAAGACGTTTTTTTGTCTCATGATACAAATGCATACGAAGATCGATATCGCCCGCAAAAGGCTGCAGCTGAGGATTAAGCTCTAACACACGATACATATTTTCACCAACAGATTTCTCTGTCCTTTCATTTCTACTTGTTTATCATATCACATTTAAGGTCAAAAAGCGAAAAGGATGTGCATGCACATCCTTTAATCATAATGTTTGATTTCCACTTCTTCTGTATCGAAATTCACAAAAATCTGATAAGCATTTTTGTTTGCATCATCATCCCAGATTTCCACAAACTTAGGTTCCACCTCAATCAGAATTTCAGTATCCACATGGGAGTAGGCATTGTAGCTCTGCCACAGATACTGCTGGTATTTCTTTTCAAAGATGCGACCTGGCTCATCAACCACAAGACCTGTATTTTTAGCGATACCTTCCAGTGACACACCATGGAAACACATCGCTAC
This sequence comes from Erysipelotrichaceae bacterium, assembly GCA_045652605.1. Taxonomy (GTDB): domain Bacteria; phylum Bacillota_I; class Bacilli_A; order Erysipelotrichales; family Erysipelotrichaceae; genus RGIG1896. The sequence goes on along the minus strand of JAZRUQ010000025.1, from coordinate 10,194 downwards.
CTTGTTGTTTTCAAAGAGCTGCTGTGTCTTTCTGAAGTTTTTATCTGTTTTGAAATAAATGCGGTCATTGTAGAAAATACAGCTGACATTGCGAATCATCGGATAATCATTGACTGTGCTTGCCAGTGCCATGATCTTAAAATCGCCCAGCTTTTTCCACATGATTTCTTTTGCCTGTTTAAATTCCATATGAATCTCTCCTTAAATCAATCCCTGCATTGCCAGAATAACACAAATCAGTGTCAGTACCACAAACATTCCCAAAAGGACCATGCCCTTCTGTGCATCTTTCTTGCCTGAACCGCCTTCTACCATTTTGAATCTTCTTAATACATTGACAATTGGTTTATACATCACAAGCGTAATTCCGGCATTCATGCCATATTTAATCAGGTTAAACGGAAGCAGACCAGGAATCATCAGTGCTACGACCGCTTCTCGAGGCATCTGATAGTAGATTGGAGTCACAATGTAGTTCCAGATCAGCATCAGAATTACTGTCAGCACAACCCCTAAACTCAGCCCAAGAACAGCACCATTCTTTGTGCGCTTCTTCTGATAAATCAGTGCAGCAGTTCCTGCAAAGGCAACGGTTGAAATCACATTCATGATGACATCCAGCAGATTTCCTGCACGGAAGAAAATCTCAAGAATCGATACGATGACACTCATCAGCACCACAGTCATTGGGCCATAAATAAACCCACCTACAACCATGACGACATCTTTTGGCTCATACTTGAGAAAAGAGACTGCTGGTACAATCGGAATGTACAGCGTGAGTGCCAGAACCAGTGCCATACCACATAAAATCCCTACTGTTGTCATTTTCTTTGTTGTCATAAACATCCTCCTTAAAATAGAAAAGTGTGCCTAAAAAATCTTCCAGGTACACTTCTGTTTATGTATGAAAACAGCTCTTCTTCCATCCAGACTTTAACTGTTGCTATCGGAGTTGCACCGATTCAGCCGCTTTTGCGGGTCGCGGAGTATACCGCCAGTAGAGAATTACACTCATCCCTGAAGATTTATTTTATGCATCTTTATTTTACGCCTTTTCAAAAGTCTTGTAAACACTTATAACCATCCAAAATGCTCAAGTGCTTTCAAAACACCATCATCTGTGCTGTCTGCAGTAACATAGTCAGCAATTTCCTTCAGCTGCTCACAGGCATTGCCCATCGCAATCCCAAAGGCAGCTTCTTTCATCATCCTGCAGTCATTGATGCCATCACCAAAGACCACAACATCTTTTTCGTCTCCGCCCAGCATTTCCACCATGCGTCTGATGCCTTTGTATTTGTCATCAGATTCAATGATAGTAAAATTGTACATTTTCATTGGATACATGCCCAATTGACTGACTTCATCAATCTGAGCGATCTTTTCAGGAATACTTTCCAGAAACAGACGACGGACTTTTCCAGCAGAGAGATTCTGATCAAAATCAGGATCAATCTTCATTCCCATGAATGGACGTGTATTTCCGACATTGAGGATGAACTTTTCATCTTTTGCACTGCGCACATCTGTATCATCAAAAGATGCCGCAACTTCAAGATCAAGTGTTTTTGCCTTTTCATAGATACTCATGACCAGATTCTGATCCAAAGCATCATCCACCATAATCTTTCCATCAATCACAAGACAGTTTCCGCCTTCACAGACCATGTTTTTAAAGCCATGCTCCTCCATAAACTGCCTAGCCCTGAAATGAGCACGTCCTGTCGCCAAAGCACAAATATGCCCCTTTTCTTCCAATCTACGGATTGCCTCTATTGCAGAAGGAACAACTTGAAATGTCATGATATCCGTCAAGGTTCCATCAATATCAAAAAAGAAAAACTTTCTATCCATCCTTATCACCTGTCACAATTATAACAAATGTCCCTGAAAAAAGGAAAAGGAACTGTCTATATCGCGCTGGACAGTTCCCCAAAAGAAAGTTCTTCTTATTTAATTTCTGTTACGAAAGCTGCATTCAATGCTGCAACAAATTCAGAAACACCAATTGTGCATCCTGACAGTACATCTGCATCCAGGCTCTTTCCGCCTTCCAGTGCAGCCCCTGTAAATTCTGCTACTGTCTTGCCTACCAGTGTGCTTTCCAGATGTGCAACCTGCTTATCCCATTCATTTGTATTAGCCCACTTAGACATACCATACTCTTCGCCCAATGTCTTCTTTGAAGCATTTACAGCGATTGTCACTTTGCCTTCACCATCAATTGAAGCTGTGTTCTGTACTGAATCAAAGTAAGCGAAAACAACCTTGTCTTCAGCATCAGTCAGTGCCAGTGCATAAGTTGTTACAACTTCTGCAGAACCTGCACCATCAACAACATCCTTTGAAGATACTGTTGTTTCAGAACCTGCATAAGCCTTTGCAGCAGCTGCAACCTCAGTCAGATTTTCATTTGCAGCGCTCAGTGCCATAACAAATTCATTCAGACCGATTGTGCATCCTGACAGTACATCAGCATCAACGCTCTTGTTTGAACCATCCAGTTCCATTGCAACAGCATCTGCAATGTTCTTACCGATCAGTGTGCTTTCCAGATGAGCAATCTGCTTGTCCCATTCATTTGTGTTTGCCCACTTAGACATACCATATTCTTCGCCCAGTTCTCTTTTTGTTGCAGATGCTTCAAGAGCTACCTTGCCTTCAGCATCGATTGCAGCAGTGTTCTGAGCAGTATCGAAATGAACGTATTTGATAACTCCTTCGTTATCCACTACTACTGCAGCATAAGTTGTTACAACTTCTGCAGAACCTGCACCATCAGCAACATCCTTGCCAGATACTGTTGTAAAGCTGCCAACGCCAGCCTTCAGTGTAACTGTAGTGTCTGTATTTGTCCCTTCATCAGGGTTGTTTGTATTTGCTGAGCCACATCCTGTCAAAACCAGAACAAGTGCCAACATCATTAAAATTTTCTTCATGTATAATTCCTCCATGCCCAACAATTTTAACCTTTGCACCAGGAAATAAACATCAATGAATTCATACTATATCCTAGGTTTTCTATACTTATTTCTTCACTATTTTATATCAATCTTTCAATTGACTTACACTGTATTCCTTTTATAATAAAGACAGAGGTGAAACCATGAAACCACAAGTATTAAGAAAACCCATCATCACAGATGATTTATGCAACATCATCCGCGACTTTCAATTGAAAGCTCTTGAATACGGAAGCGTCATCACCAACACATCCAATCCACACGGTGAAGAATTTACTCATTTATATCGTTTAAACTATGTTGCCGAAGGGCATGTCTTCTATAAATGCTGCGGTAAAACTGTTCGCATTGAAGCCAATACATTGGTTTACCTTCCTCCTCAAGCCATTCTGGAAATTGAAGAAAATGAAGAACAGGTCGTTCTGTTTTTTATCAACTTTGAAGTCGGAAATCTGGCAACACGCGAATATTTCGATCGCTTCATGTACGAAACATTTCCAACCTTTCATGTCCATGACAAAGACAATCGTCTGCGCACCCTCTTTAATTATCTGATTGAAGAAGGTGAAAAACGCGAAATTGGAGCATGCATGGCGATGCAGGGAATTTTCTTTAATATCCTGATGAATATGATTCGCTTTTCTTCTGCCTATCATTCACCAAATAAAGATCCTGAAGTTGTTTCAGGATCAGCGGGTTATTTCAACCAGGCAATTCATTACATCAATCAGAACATTTCTCAAAACATTAAAATCAGTGATATCGCTGCAGAAATCGGCATCAGTGAAATCTATCTCTATAAAATTTTCATGAAACACGCCAAAAAATCGCCACAGCAGCTGCTTTTGGCCTATCGCATCCAATTAGCGAAAAACTACCTGAGAAATCCTGGATTATCTATCAAAACCATTTCAAGTGAACTTGGTTTCTCTAATCCAAATCATTTCTCTACTCTCTTTAAAAAGACAACAGGTATGTCTCCAAAAGAATATCGAACATCCATCGATCAGCCTGAACCAATTCAATTGCTGAATGAACAGGACTCCTGCTGCAGCAAATAATAAATAATTCAATCAGCAGCGGATGGTTTTCATCCGCTGTTTTTCAGTTTCTGATATAATAAAATCTGAGGTATCATTATGAAAAAAGTAAAATTAGTTGTCTGTGACATTGATAATACACTGGTGGTAAAACGCCAGCCTTTAACACCACGCGCCAAAAAGGTCATTGATACATTGAATGAAAAAGGCATCTTTTTCGGTCTTGCATCAGGAAGACCCGTTCATCATCTGCAATCTTTAGCTGAACAATGGAACATTGACTGTCAGCTGTATATCGGCATGAATGGCGCTGAAATTTATGATACACTGACTGGACGTCACGAAGTGCTCTACACGATGAAAGCACAATGGGTTCAACAAGCCTTTGAAATCATGTCTCCATTTCAAAGCTGGCCACATGTTCTGTTTGATGGTGTGATGTATGCACGTTCTGGCGATCCATCAGTTGTCGCTTCCAACACTTATGTTAAAAACCAAAACACACATCACATTGTAGAAAACGATGAAGAATTCTGGCACAAAGATGCCATTAAAATCGGATTCAGAGTTTCTGATCAGGATATGCCGGCTATTGAAGAAAGAGTCAAAGCTTATCAGAATGACGATTACATCGGATTCAAGACAGAAACAACCATGTTTGAATTCGGCAACGCAAAAGCTCAGAAAGGCACTCTTTTGAAACTGTTTTATGAAACACATCAGATTGAACGTGAAGCTGTATGGAGCTTCGGCGATATGACCAATGACATCACGCTGTTTGATGAATCCGGTGTTGCGGTCTGCATGATCAATGGTTCTGATGATGCCAAAGCCCATGCTCACTGCATTACAGATCTGCCATGCACTGAAGATGGATGGGCAGATTACATGGAAAAATACGTTCTACCTTTGCTTTAAGATAGGAGATGCTTATGAAACTGTCATTTAAGAAAATCAACATTACTCCCTCTCTTCCAGTCCCATTATCAGGATTTGGGAAAGTACGCATTGCCAACAATGTACATGATGATATCTATGCCCGTGTTTTTCTGTTTGATAACGGAAAAGAAGAAATTCTCTGGACACAGCTGGACTTAGTGGCAATTGACCAGTACATTGTTGATCTGATGTTAAAGAAAACCAATCTGAAAGCCCATCAGGTCCTTTTAAGCGCAACCCATACTCATTCTGGGCCAGGTGGTACACTTTCTACTCATCAAGGGATGTTACAGGGTATGAATCCTGTGTTCTGTGATTTTAATCCAGATTACTGCGAACTCATCACAGACAAGATTGCAGAGGCTGTCATGGAACTTAGAACACAGCTGAAAGAATCACAGGCACGCATCTTTAAAGGTACAATCCATGATTTAGGCACTGAACGTCACGATGCTTCTTTGCCATGCGACAATGATCTTCTGGTCATGGAATTTACTGCAGAAGATAAAAAAGCCATGATTGTGCGTGCTGCATGTCATCCAACCGTATTGAATGCAGACAACCTTGAACTCACTGCCGATTTCCCAGGTGCAATTGAGCCTCATTTCAGCAATATGGATATGGTTGCTTATGTCAACGGAAGTTGTGGTGATATGAGCACCCGTTTCACACGAAAAGCCCAGGGATTTGAAGAATGGACAAGATTTGGTCAGCTGGTCGCAGATCAGATCAAAGAACTTATCACGGAAGATGTACAGCCACAGCCTTACACAATGGAACTCAATCAGACCTTCTTTACAGTAAAAGCTCGTGAAACAGACTCATTGCCTGTTGCCCTTGAAAAGCTTCACAAGGCTAAAGAAGCTGTGGAAATGGCAGTTAAAAACGGTGTATCAGCTCAAGAACTGCGCGTAGTTCAATCTTTCTATGAAGGTGCACAAAACAACCTGCTGGCATCCAAATCACTGGCAGACTTAACAGAAATCCATGTTCCTGTCAGTGCATTGAAACTGAATGACCTGACACTGATTTTTACTCCATGTGAACTTTTCTCTACTTTATCAAGCCCATTAAAAGAAAATGGTCTTGAATTCATTGGTTATACCAATGGTTATCATCTGTATATGGCTGACGAAAAAGCCTATGACAGACAATTCTATGAAGCTTCCAGCAGTCCTTATGCAAAAGGTGCTGGCGAACATCTGATGAATCAGATTAAGGAGTGGATCGTAAAATGAAAAAAAGAACCATCTTACTAGGTGCAGCACTTGCAGCTGTTTCCTTCTTCGCAGTCAAAAAACACAACCAGAAACCCAAACAACTCTGGTTTACACTGAAAGACATTGAATACAACGAAGAACTGAACATGATCAGTGGACAATGCATTGAAGGTACTTATGAAGGTCTGATGGAAGTTTATCTTCCTGAAGGCATGGATGTATCCAGCATAAAAGATGGACAGACCATCAAAGTCTTAGGAGGACCTGGCATGACCATGTCACTTCCACCACAGCTGATGAACTGCACAAAAATCAGAATTCAAAATGAAAAGGCCGAGTAATCGGCCTTTGTCTTATTCATAACACTGATAAACGACAACAGACAATTCTGGAGATACATATGTGTCTCCTTCTTTGTCACATGCACCCTTTTCATCCAGAATGCATCTGCATTTGGATGTAGCCTTCAGTTTCACAGCATTGCGTGATGAGTTGATGATCACACGCAATGTAGATGGCACACCATTGAACGTTGTATTTTTGATGGTATACATCAGCACTTCATTGCCCAGCTTTTCAAAGGCAATATGTTCCTTCAGCTCTGAAGCTGTACTATAACGGAATCCTTCACACGCCTTTCTTAAAGCAATCACATCTTTCATATGCTTGACCAGTTCCAGATGACGATTCTTTCTCAGCCAATCCATGCAATTGATGCGATCTGGCATGTTATAAGTGTTGTGGTAGCCATTCTTTGTACGGCAAAATTCCTGTCCGGCATGCAGGAAAGGAACACCTTGAGCCAGAAGCACAACCGCATTCATCATCTTCTGACGTTTTACACGGATTTCGCGCACTTCATTGGCACAACAGATTTTCATCTTATCCCATACCGTTGCATTATCGTGACATTCCACATAGTTGATGCTCTGTGTTGGTGCGCTGAATTTCACAAACAAATCTGGATGTGCAGTTGCCGCAAGCGAGAACTTGGCAGCTTCAATCATCATGCCATCACCTGTCACAAATCCACGGGATGCCACTTCATATTCAGAAGTGCTTCCTTTTAAATGATCACGGAAGAAATCATTGAAGAACCCAATGTTCGGCATCATCTTCTGATTGTCAATCATTGCCTTTTCTTCATTCTTCAATGCAGTCGGCATATTCCAGCCTTCTCCATACAACATGATTTCAGGATGATCTTTTCTTAATGTCTTATCCAGCAGATTCATCGTTTCAACATCCAGAATACCCATCAAATCAAAACGGAATCCATCGATGCCATAAACATCCACATAAAAAGCACAAGTATCCACAATGTACTTTCTGAACATGGCACGCTTTGATTCAAAATCATTACCGCAATATGAACCATTTGATTTCGTACCATTTTCATTCACACGGAAATAATAATAAGGAACGATACGATCAAAACATGAAAGACCTACATCATAATGATGATTAAAAACCACATCAAGATTGACCGCAATATTCTGACTATGGAACTTGTTGACCATGGTCATGAATTCATGAGCACGTGCAGCAGGATCATTCGCATTGGAACTGTAGCTGCCTTCTAAACACATGTATTGAGCAGGGTCATATCCCCAGTTGTAATGACGTTCACGATGCGTTTCATCCACTGTCATAAAATCCATAACAGGAAGCAGCTGAATGTGTGTAAACCCTAAATCACACAGATAATCAAAACCTGTCTTTTCACCATCACATACAGTTCCCTCTTCCACCATGGCCATAAATGTACCATGCTGCTTTGTACCTGTTGTAGATGCAATCGTCAAATCACGTACACTTGCCTCATAAATGATGGCATCGGTATAATTCTTGATCACAGAAGTCAGCTCAGTCTTTCTTGACTTCAGCACTTCTGTATCCAAAACTGCACTTCTTTTTCCATTGGCATTGCTGGTCTTGCCATAAGGATCAATCGCTGCATGAACCTGTCCATTGACATGCACCAGATACTGGTACAATGCTCCATCCAGGTTCTGATCAATTGTGCACGAGAATACACCACGATCTTCTCTTTGCATGATTGCAACGCATTGCTTGCCTTCAAACTCATAATCCAGCATGACACGCACTGCTGTTGGGGCCCATACTTTAAAGGTTGTCTTGCCATCTTTGATGTGTGCACCCAGATCATCGCCATCATAGCTGTACTGCTGATCAAAAGCATCTTTCTGCGTAATCAGACGATACTGCAACGCAGCCTGATATCCCTTTTCAGAGACAATGCGCAAATCCTTTCCAATTTCAATCTTATTGAATGTTTCTAGTGTGTAACGAACAAGATTCTGCTTGTTTTGTATCTGACGGAATCTGCATTCTTCAATCTTCCCATCTTCATGCTGAAGATAGAATTTCCCTGCATCTCCCTGATAAAAATTGCGTGACACATCCACGGTAATCGTCTGAAAATCGTCACAATATGCTGCAATGCTTTCTATCATAATTTTATCACCCTACCCTTTATTCTACACGATGCACAATTCAATGAAAAGACAAACATAACGAAAAACACTTCAATCAAAAGTTCTTTTTCTCTATAATAAAATCAGGAAGTGATCTCATGAACACAACAATCTTAACCTTAAATAAAACACCTTATGAAAACGGAAAAGCATCAGGAGAATACTTTAAATCTGTCTTAAATCCCGAAATTTTAAAAGACACTCCACTGAAACATCGACCTGAACTAAAAGAAAAGTGCATTCAAATGATGCACAAATTACAGAGTGAATATCCTGACTATTATGAAGAAACTATGGGTAAAGCTGATGGATTAGAAATGGACCGCATTGATTATTTTTCCATCATGTGTCCTGAATTATTCAATTTCGGTTTTGAGCACTGTACAACCATCATCACAAAAAAAGACAATGGTCATTTCATCTTAAGTCATAATGAAGATGATAACTATATCGAACAGAACTTTTGTCTCTCAAAAGTCTACACAGATGAACACAACTGGTTCATGACCAACGATATGTACAATATGCCCTTTGGCAATGGCATCAGCTACAACTCTCATGGCATCATCAAAACCATCAATTACACCCATGAAGAAGACATTCATCCTGATGAACTGCCACGCTACTATGGACAACGATACATATCAGAAGCTGTCAGTCTTGATGATTTAATTGAACGCTGCAAAACAATGAAAACTGGATCAGGATTTCATGTCACTGCAATCGACACAAACACATTAAAAGCTGTCTCCATTGAAGTCTATCCGGACTGGATCAGTATCATTCCAGTAGAAAACTGGTATGTGCACACAAACCATTACATTCACAACCAGCACAAAGACAATCCTAAGACTGATGCTGGAAGCAACTCCATCTTCAGACTTCACAAGGCACAGGAACTTATGCAGCATGCAGAAAAAACAGTGGACTCCATCAAACAGATTCTGAACTATCGGAGCACAGAAAACAGATTTGATAACTCGATTCTGAGTACAACAGATGATCCTTATATCACTCTCTTTAACTTCACAGTAGACACAGAACATCTAGATCATGTTAAATTGAATGTGAAGATTACTAACGAGACAATTGAACTTGAACACAAGAAACAGAGATAAGTCTCTGTTTTTTATATGTAAAGAAAAAAAGCTGCCTAAGCAGCTTTTGGATAAAAAAAATGGAGCAGATGAAGGGAATCGAACCCTCGTGTCGACCTTGGCAAGGTCGCGTTCTACCATTGAACTACATCTGCAACAAGATGGCGGTCCGGACGGGAATCGAACCCGCGATCTCCTCCGTGACAGGGAGGCATGTTAACCGCTACACCACCGGACCATATTGAATTTTAATTGGAGCAGATGAAGGGAATCGAACCCTCGTGTCGACCTTGGCAAGGTCGCGTTCTACCATTGAACTACATCTGCATTTAAGATGGCGGTCCGGACGGGAATCGAACCCGCGATCTCCTCCGTGACAGGGAGGCATGTTAACCGCTACACCACCGGACCATTGTTTGGTATGGCGAAGAAGG
>JAZRUQ010000024.1:0-7606 GCA_045652605.1 Erysipelotrichaceae bacterium | reverse complement strand
AACATGGTCTGATGGATCTGTTATTCCTGCTGAATAAGTTAAGTTAAAGAAGGAGAAATCCTTCTTTTTCTATTATTTTGTAAAGAAATTTGCATTTTATATCAACCTCTGCTATAATATCGCCATTAATTGAAAGGATGTGTTGTCTCTTGTCAGACTCGCCGTTGCCCAGTAAGGGCTTGTTTGTTCGACAGAACTCTTTATTTTTAATGAAATTCCGTCTTGTCTACGGAAATACGCTTTTTTATCGCCGTGCGTGAAGAAAGTGTTTTTAGGAGAATTTTATAGGAAATAAGGAGAGAGAAACATATGAATGAATCGAATTCAACAATTATAATTGCGTTAATATTGCTGGTAGGGGGATCAGCATTTTTCAGTGCGACTGAGACTGCCTTCTCCAGTGTGAATAAAATCCGTCTTAAAAATATGGCCAATGATGGTGATAGAAAGGCTAAGAAAGCACTGGATCTTGCGGAAGATTACGATAAACTTCTGACTACAATTCTGGTGGGCAATAACTTAGTTAACATTATGGCAACTGCATTGGCTACAGTTCTGTTTACTCGCATTTATCAGGATTTAGGGGCAACGATTTCAACTGCAGTCATGACAATCGTGGTTCTGATTTTTGGTGAAGTAACACCAAAAAGTATTGCTAAGGAAACACCTGAAAAGTTTGCGATGTCTGTATGCGGTATTGTTGGACTGCTTGTAATTCTGCTGACACCAATCAATTTCTTGTTTACTTTGTGGAAGATGCTGATTTCTCATCTTTTCCATGTTGAAAATGATGAAGGCATGACTCAGGAAGAGTTGATCACTATTGTTGAAGAAGCAATGAATGATGGTGATCTTGAAGAACATGAATCAGATCTGATTACTGCTGCTATTGAATTCAATGACTTGGAAGTAAACGAAATTCTGACACCCCGTGTTGATGTTGTAGCACTGGATATTGAAACATCAATGGAAGGGATGGAAGAAGCATTTCGCACAAACAGCTTTTCACGTTTTCCTATCTATGAAAACACGATTGATAATGTGATTGGCATTCTGCATGAAAAGGATTTCTATTATGCTTACTATAACGATGCAGAAGATGTACGTGCTATTTTAAAACCAATTCAGTATACAAGTTCTCATGTAAAAATTTCTGAACTGCTCAGACAGCTTCAAAACTCTAAAACACATATGGCTGTTGTGCTGGATGAATATGGTGGAACTGCCGGTATCATTACAATGGAAGATATTCTGGAAGAGCTGGTTGGTGAAATCTATGATGAACATGATGAAATCAGAGAATACTGGCACCAGGTCGATGAAAAGACTTATCTGGTTGAAGGTGACTGTGATTTGGGTGAAATGTTTGAGTTGTTTGATATGGAAGAGACAGATGATGAGTATGATGTCAATACTGTCAGCGGATGGGCAATTCAGAACATGAATCGTATTCCAAAAGAAGGAGATACTTTTGTGGCAGATGATCTGTTTGTCACCGTCATGGAAGCAGATGAAAAGCTTGTGAAGAACATCAAGGTACAACTTCTTGAAAAAGAAGAGGAAGAAAAAGAAGAAGAATGATTTCAGGCAGGAATAAAATCCTGCCTTTATTCTTTCATGTCCTTGTGATTTTTTGATTATACATTTTTAAATGAACCATTTATGGTTGCTACTGTTGTTGCTAAGTGATATAATGCCCACAGCTTAGGTCCTTGAAATTGATCCTGTGAGGTCAGTAAGGAACAGAATCTGAACTTCAATGAAAGGTCCTTTTGCGTAGATGGGACCTTTTTTTGGTCCGAAAGGAGATTACAATGTCACAGCGTGTTGAACTTGAACTGGATGTTCTTGAAAAACCAAATGCCTCTAAGTGGGCTCTGCTTTCTTTCCAGCATGTGTTTGCAATGTTTGGTGCAACCATTCTGGTTCCGATTTTAACCGGTTATCCAATTTCTGTTGCTTTGTTTGCATCAGGTCTTGGTACTTTGATTTACTCAGTCATCACTAAGTTTAAAGTACCTGTCTATTTAGGGTCATCTTTTGCCTATATCACTGCTGTTCAGATTGCCTGTGCAGCAATGGGTGGTGATGTCAGTGCTGCTCAGACTGGTCTGATTCTGATTGGTGTCATTTATGCGGTTGTTGCGATGATCATCAAAATGATCGGTAAAGAATGGATTGACCGTCTGCTTCCGCCAATTGTCATTGGACCAATGATTATGGTTATTGGGTTAATTCTTGCATCAAGTGCAGTTTCTAATGCGGGCTTTGTTGCAGGTGGAGACTGGAAAAATATGCTGATTGCAATGTTTACCTTTGTTGTAACAGCTTTGTTTTCAACTAAAGCTAAGGGTTTCTTCAAGATAATTCCTTTCTTAAGCGGAATTGTATGCGGCTATCTGTTTGCGGTAGTGCTCGGTGTTGTTGATTTTACGAATGTATCCTTACTGATTGCAGAAGGTCGTTTCTTTGGTCTTCCTGAGTTTATTCTTCCATTTGAAACGCCTTGGTTTGATTCTTTTGATCTGTATTTTGGTCCTGAAACAATGGCTATTCTTCCTGTAGCTTTGGTGACAATTGCAGAACATATCGGTGACCATACTGTGCTTGGTAAAATCTGTGGAAAAAACTTCCTGAAGGAACCTGGTCTTGATAAGACTTTGATGGGTGATGGTATTGCGACTGCAGTATCTGCAATCCTTGGCGGTCCAGCAAATACAACTTATGGTGAAAATACAGGTGTTATTGGTATGACAAGAATTGCATCTGTTTATGTTACTTGCGGAGCAGCAGTTATTGCGATTGGTCTTTCATGTCTGCCGATTGTTTCTGAAATCATCAATACGATTCCAGGGGCTGTATTGGGTGGCATGTCCATCATTCTGTATGGTGTTATTGCGTCCAATGGTCTAAGAGTACTGGTTGATCATCAGGTTGATTTCTCTTCTCAGAGAAATCTGATTATTGCTTCTGCAATGCTGGTTATCGGTCTGGGTGGAGCAGTCCTTCCACTGGGCAATTTTGTAACTCTTTCAGGTACTGCACTGGCTGCAACAGTTGGTATTGTACTGAATCTGATTCTGCCAAAAGAATAAAATGAAATCCCTGCACAAATGCAGGGATTTTTTTAATTATCATTTGATGGATTTGTAATCCACTCTCTTTTTTTGAAGTAATCTGTTTTATAAATCAGAAGACTTGTGCTGAATGCGTTTGAGACCTTTTTGTTTTGATTCTCAATCCATTTTTCTGAAGCAGGGTTAGAATCATCAAAGTTATAGAATGTGCTCTCAGAAGCTTTATACCAGCCGTATGTGCTGATCCAGTCACCATTAGTGAAGATAACTGTATTTTCATCAGTAGAGAAGATATCAGTTCCTACATAAAGACGTGGATCATAATTCAAATTGAATAAATTGGCAACAGTTGGAATCAAGTCAAATGTACTTGATACGGTATTGATGTCTTTGGATTCAGCAGCGGCATTGTAGATAATGAGTGGTGTCTTGTCTTCATTCAGGCCATAGGAACGGTCAAATTCATCAGTATATTCAACTAATGTACTGAGGGATGTTTTAAGTGGATGATGATCGGCAAACATGACAATCACAGTGTTTTCCAGTTTGCCGGCATTTTCTAGTTCAGTTAACAGTGTCTGCATGGCTTTGTCAAGTTCCATGGATTTTGAGATATAGCGTTTGATGGCTATGTCATAATCAGGGTATACGGCATTAATTTCTTTTATATAGCGATTTCCCAGTGTTGAATCTGAATCATATGGGAAATGCATTCCCGATGTCACAATGTGTGCCATGAATTTTTCCTGATTGATGAAATGAGGAATCGCCTCTTTCATCAGTTCATCATCACTCTGCCATCCATGAATGATTTTAAAATTCATCTGATCAATGTTGTAGTATTCACTGACACCCATGTTTTCATAAAGTTCTCTACGGTCATAGAATTCATCTTCCCAATTGTGATATGCAGATACATGATATCCTGCATTTTTGAACAGAGTCAGAATTGAATTTGAAAATGTATTTTTAGAATAACTGTTTGGTGTGCAGACTGAACTAGAAGGTACCAGTGATGTCAGGGCAATGAATTCTGATTCTCCAGTCGTGCAGCTGTATTTTGGTGTGAAGTAATTGTTGAAGTCCCATCCTTGCTGCTGCATCATATATAGGGTAGGGGTCAGAGTTTCATCGATTGCAATATAGTCAAATGCTTCAATCATGATATAAATGAGATTTTTTCCTTCGAAAAGGCCAGTCATTTCATTTTTAGCAGTGATGTTTTTGGAAATCAGATATTCATCAAGCTGACGAATATTTTCTTTCTCTTCATTGTTTTTGGCTTCAATCCAAAGTGTATCATCAATGACTCTGCTGTAATCAATCTGTTCAATTACAGGTTCTGAAGGTTCTGGTGTTTCTTCTGGTGTGATGACTTCGATGACTGGCAAGTCTTCTTCTGGGGGGATGATCATGGTGATGACATCGCGGATCATAAAACGCTGTGTACCGAATTCTCTTAATGCAGTTTCGATGAATGTGGGATTCATGTAGATTTTATGAAGCTGATCAGAAGACTTGATCGATACCATTGCTCCTGTATAGCTCAACAGCGAAATGAGCAGTGTCAGCATCATGCTTTTCCATGAGAATGTGGTTTGTGTCTTGTCCTTGAATTGGTAAAAGGCATAGAGTACTGGGAAAATCAGTGTGCAGTAGGCTGTTGGTTTCAGAAATTTGATGAAATCAAGAATATATTCTGTTACTTTACCGGCTTGACCTGCATTTTTGAAGCTGATGTAATTCCCAAGAAAACTGATAAATCCTAATTGTGCAGTGGCATAAACGGCACAAAAAAGAGTGACAATCATCAAAAAGATTTTAGTAAATTTATTTAGTTTGATCTGCGCAATTGTTATTAGCAATGCTGCAGTTGAACAATCAAACAGAACTATACGTAGAATACTCATCAATGGGGGCAATGATGCCTGATGAAGCAGGTAGACTGCTTCGATTCCGATAAATGTCATGCTTAATAGAAGCGTTTGAAGAAGTATATGTTTTATGTTTTTGTTCATAGGTATTCATTTCCAATCTAAAAGCTACTGATATGATATGCTTTTTTATAGAAAAAGTAAACTTTTAAACTTTTGTGAAATAGTGTAAAATAAAATAGGTGATTTTTATGCAACAGTATTTTGTGAAAGAAACATTGGATTTAAATCAGATTGTCGCTTTGGGTGTGCAGCAGTCTTTTCATATTGCGAAAGTTATGCGTATGAAAGAAGAAGATACGATTGTGGTTGTAGATGGTGCCAAGATTGCGTATGAGGCAACTTTGCGTAAGGTTGGGCCAATCTGCAGTGCAGAGATGACATCTCGTCTGGAAAGAGACAATGAAATGAACACTCAGGTAACAGTGGTTATGGCACTGATAAAAAAAGATAAGTGGGATTTCTTTTTGATGAAGGCTACTGAGCTTGGTGCTGCACGTATTGTGCCGTTTAAGGCAAAGCGTTCTGTGGTAAAAAGCGACGATGAAAAGCTTGAGAAAAAGAAACAGCGCTGGATGCGTATTGTGGAAGAGGCTGCAGAACAGTCAAGAAGACAATGTGTTCCAGAAGTCAGTGATCCAATGACGCTTAAACAGCTTAAAAATGTCATGTCAGATGTGAATCTGATTGCCTATGAGAAAGAGTCAGGCTCAGGGAAATTGCTTAGAGATGCCCTGAAATCGTCTTTGAGCGTTACGATTGTGATTGGGCCTGAGGGTGGATTTGAACCATCAGAAGTTGATGAACTTCTTGATATGGGGTTTGATTGTGTATCACTTGGGAAAAGAATATTGCGTGCAGAAACTGCAGCGTGCTATGCACTCTCTGCAATTGATGCACTGGTTGAATAAGTAAGGGGGAAAACCATGACTACATATGCGATGTGTACGTTAGGTTGTAAAGTAAATACTTTTGAAGCACAGGCGGTTTCATCAGCTTTAAAGGCAAAAGGCTTTATTGAAGTTGATTTTAAGGAAAAAGCAGATGTCTATTGCATCTTTACCTGTGCTGTTACAAATACAGCAGAATCAAAAAGCCGTAAAATGATTCATCAGGCACTGCGTAGAAATCCTGATGCTTTGATGTGTGTTGTTGGCTGTCTTGTCCAGATTCATCCGGATGATATGAGCGATGCAGACCGCATTGATCTGCTGGTCGGATCAAGCGGAAAAGAGCTGATCGCTGATCGTGTTGTTGAACTTCTTGAAAATAGAAGACAGATTCATGAATTGACAGATGTCAGAAAACATGCAGAATTTGAAGGCCTGTTTACTGAACAGTTTGCCCATCAGACACGTGCTTATCTGAAAATTCAGGATGGCTGCAATCAGTTCTGCAGCTACTGTGTTATTCCGTATGCAAGAGGTAAAGAACGTTCTTTGGAACCGTTAAAAGCGATAGAACAGGCTCAGAAACTCTCTGAGAATCATCGTGAAATCGTTTTTGCCGGGATTCATACAGGACGCTATGGGCGTGAATATGACAAACCGCTGCATTCATTGATGAAAGATATGCTGGAAGCATGTCCTAAACTTGAACGTCTTCGCATCTCATCCATTGAAATTTCAGAGATTACTGATGAATTTCTGGACTTAATGGCCTCTGAT
This sequence comes from Erysipelotrichaceae bacterium, assembly GCA_045652605.1. GTDB lineage: Bacteria > Bacillota_I > Bacilli_A > Erysipelotrichales > Erysipelotrichaceae > RGIG1896. The sequence goes on along the minus strand of JAZRUQ010000024.1, from coordinate 928 downwards.
TCTCGCGTTGCCCGTCATCTTCATATTCCTGTTCAGTCAGGATGCGATACAGTTCTCAAACGTATGAATCGTCCTTATACAACAAAGGAATTTCTGGATCGTGTTGCCCAAATCAGAGAGCGCATCCCGAATGTTTCAATCAGTACAGATTTGATCGTAGGATTCCAAAGTGAAACCGATGCAGAATTTGAGGAGACAATGAAATTTTTACAGGATGCAAAGTTCAGCTTTGTCCATTGCTTCCCATTCTCTATGAAAAACGGAACAGCAGCTCAACGTATTGGCAAAGCTGTCAGTGAATCGGTGAAGAAAATGCGTGCCCATCAGGTTGCACTTTATTCAGAAGCTTCAAAAAAGAGCTATGAACTTTCATGGCTTTCTAAAGAAGTGGATGTTTTGATTGAAAAAGTAGAGAATGGCATTGGTTATGGACATACCAGTGAGTATGTTCCTGTCAGTGTTTTATCGAATGTAGAGAAAAATACAGTTGTTCGAGTTTTATGTACACATTATGAATCGGATATGCTGTATGGAAAGAAGGTTGAAGTATGAAACTGAATCAGCTGATTGATGGAGCTCCGGAAATTGAAATTGAATGTCTTGCGACAGACAGCCGTAAGAAATATAGAAATTCCTTGTTTTTCTGCATCAAAGGTCTTATGCATGATGGTCATCGCTTTGTGACGATGGCTATCAACAATGGTGCGGTTGCAGTCGTTCATAGCGATGAACTTGCTTCCTATAACTCGAATGTAACTTATATTCGTGTAAAAAACACAGTAAAAGCTTTAAATATGATTGCAGCCCGTTTCTATGGTCACCCAAGTGAAAAGCTGACGATGTATGGTGTTACTGGGACAAACGGAAAGAGCTCAATCGCAAAGATGATCAAAGATCTGGTAGGGAATGTAAAACCTAAGTCGGATCG
>JAZRUQ010000023.1:0-13604 GCA_045652605.1 Erysipelotrichaceae bacterium | reverse complement strand
AGTTGCTGAACAAATATTATTCTTTGTGTTCAGTTCCATGCCGGAATGAAACTGGTAAAAAGGGAGATAATATGATATAACTTTACTAAGTTTTCTATTTGTGCTAGAAAGGTTAAATGGAAATTTTATGAGTGAATTACAAAAGAGATATGGACTGCCTACTGCAATATGCATGGTAGTAGGTACAGTTATTGGATCAGGTGTCTTCTTTAAGGCTCAGAATGTTCTTGCGGCAACAGGAGGAAATATGCCTCTTGGAATTCTGGCTTGGGTGATTACTGGCGCGCTGATGATTGTTTGTGCGCAGCAGTTTGCATCCATGGCAATGAAATATCAAAAAGTCAGTGGTGTTGTTGATTATGCAGAAATGACATGCGGAAAAGATTATGCATATTATCTGGCATGGTTTATGCTGCATATCTATTATCCATGCATGACATCGGTTTTAGCTTGGGTATCAGCACGCTATTTTGGTGTTTTATTTGGATGGGGAGTGGCAAGCACTGAAGTGATGGTGCTTTCAGGGTTCTTCTTGATTGCGTCATATTCATTGAATGCGATGTCACCTAAACTGGCAGGGAAATTTCAGGTCAGTGCAACAGTCATCAAATTGATTCCAATTGCTTTGATGGCGGTTGTGGGGACTTGTGCAGGGATGATGAATGGTACATTGCCAACAAACTTCTCAACGGTTGTAACTGATGTTGAAGTCAGCGGTGGTTTGTTTGCGGCGATTGTGGCAACTGTATTTGCTTATGATGGGTGGATTGTGGCGACATCCATCAACGCTGAACTTGAAAATCCAAAGAAAAATCTTCCATTGGCATTAAGTGTAGGATCATTGATTGTTGTGGCTGCCTATGTTTTGTATTATATCGGTGTTGCTGGAGGCGCTTCTAATGCAGTACTGATTGCTGATGGTGCAACAACGTCTTTCACAAATATTTTTGGTAATGTGGGTGGCATGGCATTGAATGTCTGTATTGTTATTTCGTGTCTAGGTACATTAAATGGTTTGATGGTTGCGGTAACACGAAGCATGTATGCAATTGCATCACGTGGTGAAGGACCTGATCCACAGATGTTCTCTCAGATTGATGGAAGCACAAACATGGTGACAAATTCATCAATTTATGGATTGCTGGTTTGTGCAATCTGGTCTGTGTATTTCTATGGTGCAAATCTGACAGAAGGTTGGTTTGGCTTGTTCAACTTTGATTCATCTGAACTTCCAATCGTGACAATCTATGGAATGTACATTCCAATCTTCATTCTCTGGATGAAGAAAGAAAAAGATGAATCAACATTTAAACGTTTTATCTTACCTGTACTAGCGATTATTGCCTGTGGATTCATGGTATTTGCGGCAATTTATGCACATGGTATTACCCCATATCTGACTGCGAAGGCAAAAGGAACATTTGCGTGCCCAATTATTTTCTATCTGATTGTGTTTGCATTCATCATGATTGCGGGTGCTATTTTTAGAAAACCTAAAAAATAAAAAGAAAACACTCAAGATTGAGTGTTTTTATATTTTAAGGTCACCTTCATTGACCCAGCCGGCTTTTCTAACAAAATGATGAATGATTGAAGAAAGCAATGCAGGCAGGATGAATGAAATCATAAGAAGTGTCATCCAGTCGTAACCGGTAATGGCAGTGCGTGTACCCAATGTCATCTCATTGAGCCAGCCAGTGTAAACGCCAATTTGACCAACCAGTCCACACGTTCCCATACCTGATGAGATAGCTGCACCATTCATTTCAAGATGGAACAGGCAAGTAGCGATTGGTCCTGTGATGGCAGAGGTAAGAATAGGAGCAATCCAGATTTTAGGATTCTTGATGATGTTTCCCATCTGAAGCATGGATGTACCTAACCCTTGTGAAATCAGACCTCCAATTCCATTTTCCTTAAATGAAATTACTGCAAATCCAATCATTTGTGCACAGCATCCTGCAAGTGCAGCTCCACCTGCAAGGCCAGTCAAGCTCAACGCAGCACAGATTGCGGCAGAGGAGAGAGGTAAAGTTAAAACGATACCTACAAGAACAGAAACAAGAGTTCCCATCAGAAATGGATGCAGTGTTGTCGCAGCACGAATTAGATCACCTAATTCCATTGCAGCATTTCCAATGGCGGGAGCCAGGAAGCTTGCCATAAGTGTTCCGCTTAAAATTGTGATAAAAGGTGTAACAAGAATATCGATTTTAGTTTCCTTAGAAATAGCTTTTCCACATTCTGCAGCAACAATACTGATAAAGAAGACGGAAAGTGGTCCTCCAGCTCCACCTAATGCATTAGCGGCAAATCCTACGGTCAATAAAGAAAACAGGACCAGTGGTGGACAATGGAGTGCATAACCAATTGCACAGGCCATGGCGGGCCCGCTCATTGCAGTAACCATGCTTCCTAGCGTATAGTCTACATCTTGTACTGTTACAATCGTCATTTGAAACAGTTCAATTCCGAAGTAATTGCCGAGAGTGTTCATGATTGTTCCTATCAACAAGGAACAGAACAAGCCTTGCGCCATTGCACCCAGGGCATCAATACCATAGCGTTTTAAAGAGATTTGAATGTCTTTGCGTTTAAGAAATTCATTCATGATATTTCACCTGCGATTCATCTGCCCATTCAGGAAAAGATTCAAACTGAACTGTTTTTCCTTTGTACGGGAATGTAATTCTGCATGAATATAACAGAGGTTCTGTCAATTCACTGCGTGAACCATATTTGTGATCTCCTACAAGAGGGAATCCGCGACTTGAAAACTGCACACGAATTTGATGGCTTCTACCTGTATGCAGTCGGATATGAACTAAAGATGTGTCATTCTGACTACTCAATCGTTTGAATTCAAGACGTGCTTTCTTTACACCATTGCGCATTCGTTTGACGACAAACACTTTGTTTTTGCGTGAATCTTTAAAAAGCAAATCTTCCCAATCACCAGTCTCATCCACTTCACCATGGACTGTGGCAACATATTCTTTGATCATCTGATTATCCTGAATGATCTTTGATAAGGAAGCTGCAGCATTTTTATTTCTGGCGTAAATCATTACACCAGAGACATTTAAATCCAGACGATGAACAGGAAAAAATTCTCCTTTTAATTCACTTTTAAGGAGCTCAATCATTTGTTTCTCTGAATCAACACCAACAGGTTTGATGCAACTGACAATGTCTTTATCCGTATACAAAATTTCCATAGTGTTCACCTGCTTTTATCTATTGTATCATCATGGACTGGAATTTGAAAATAGAGTATTGTATGATGAAATCAGGAAGTGATGTTATGAAGGCAGCAATAGGCATTGATGGTGGAGGTACAAAAACAGCTTTCGTCATAGGAAATGAAACAGAAATATTTTATCAAATCGAAAAAAGTGGATGTTCATACTTGGAGATTGGAAAAGAAGCCGTTGTGAATCTGATTGTCAGCGGTGTAAAAGAACTTCTGGAAAGATGTCCGGATGCTGAGTGTGATACATGTTGCATCGGATTGCCATGTTATGGTGAAAACCGACAGATGGATGAATGGTTCAATGAGACTTTAGGCAAAGCATTGAGCCCTATTGAAGTGCAGCTGGTGAATGATGCAGTCGTCGGATGGGCAGGATCTCTTGAGTGCAAAGAAGGGATTCATGTTGTGGCAGGAACAGGTTCTTTAGCAATCGGAAAAGGCAAGGATGATGTTTTTGTCAGAGCTGGTGGCTGGAGTGAATTCTTTGGTGATGAAGGTTCATGTTACTGGATTGGAAAAGAAGCAATGACATTATTTTCCAAGCAGGCGGATGGTAGAATTCAAAAAGGTTCACTATATGATCTTGTGAAAGAAAAGTATCGTCTTCAGGATGATTTTGAGTTTATTGATGTTGTCTTGAATGAACTGGCTCCATATCGTGATCAGGTTGCAGGGTTTCAGAAAATTGCCCTTCAGGCAGCGATAGCCCATGATGAAAGTGTTATTCACCTGTATGAAAGAGCTGTGGATGAGCTGGTTCAAATGGTTGTTAGTGTCAAACACCAGTTAAAATGGAGTGCTCCTAAAGTGACTGTATCGATTTATGGTGGTCTTCTGCATGCGAAAGAGTTGATTTTAGAACCTTTGAAACAGAAGCTGAAATCCATTGATTGTGTTTTGGAAATGCCAAAAAGAAGTGCTGTTGAAGGAGCGCTGTTAATGGCAATGAATATGAAAAAAACATCTGAGTAATCAGATGTTTTTTGTTCTATCAAGATAGAAAATTTATTACAGGCACTGTTTGCCTTTTGCATAAGTCTGCTGAACACTGTAATCATCATTTAATACAACTAGGTCAGCATCTTTTCCTGTCTGAATGGAACCTTTTCTGTGTTCCAGATGCAGACAGCGTGCAGGATTGATGGTGCAGGAGTTGAGTGCGTAATTGAATGGGACCAAAGCATTTTCTACCAGAATCTTAAGACCTTCATTGATTCTGAGTGTTGATCCTGCAAGTCCGCCTGTTTCAATGATATGGGCACTTCCGTCCTCATAGACTTCAATTTCCTGACCTCCAAACAGGAATCTGGATCCCGCAGGAGTTCCTTTTGCCATGACAGAATCTGACATCATGATTGGCCAGTCTGGACCTTTGGAAAGGAAATAAGCATTCAATGCAGCAGGTGTGACATGGTTGCCATCACAGATGATTTCACCAAACATTGTACGAAGGCGTAGAGCAGCACCTGTCAATCCATTTTCACGATGATGGAAACGACTCATGCCATTGAAGACGTGTGTCATACAGGAAGCACCATGAGCCCATGCCATTAAAGTTTCTTCATAGGTTGCAGCAGAATGGCCGATACTGATGACAACATCATTTTTTACACAGTAATCTGTCAGTTCAAAGTTCTTGTCATTTTCAGTTGCCAGTGTCATATATCGGATGTTTCCTTTTGCTGCATTCTGAAATTTTTTGAATTGCTCAACACTAGGTGAAACAATATACTGTTCAGGCTGAGCACCTTTAAATGCCTGTGCCAAAAAAGGACCTTCCATATGAATGCCTAAAAGTTCAGCTCCTTCATATCCTTCTTGCATGACGGCTGCCACATTTTCAACTGCTTTAAGCAGAACATCATCATTTTGTGTAATGGTTGTGGCTAAAAAAGAAGTAACGCCTTCCTGCGGAATATTTCTGGTCCATGTGCGAAGTCCTTCTTTATGAGCGTCATTGGTATCAAAACCATAGGCTCCATGACAATGAATGTCCATAAATCCAGGCACAATTCTTAAATTTCCATAATCATGATCAACACGGTGTTCATCGTATGGAAGTACATTTTTAATAACTCCATTTTCAATTTCGATGACTGCAGGAATGAACTGATCTGCAATCCAGACTCTTTTACTAGCAATACGCATAATGATGTCCTCACTTATAGCTTCATTATATCATGTTTTGGCATCTTCATTGAAAGTTCCGTTTAAATCATGTATCTTAAACTTAGATAAGCAGGTGATAAAATGAAATCATTAAGAGATCGTATTTTTGATAAAGACCATGTGCATCATCGACGTAGAATAGATGAAGTTGCTCAGATGTATTGTGATCTTCGATTGTCAGATAAAGAACGTGTTGTGCGCCGTTTTGAAATGATGTGCAGAGAAGAAACACCTGTGATTTTAAAGGGACAGCAGATAGTCCTGATGCGTACAGTTGAGAATCTGCCTGATTGTTTCACAAAAGAAGAATGGGATACAATCCGTCAAGATCATTACGTTCATGAAACAGGGTATGTGTCCAATCTGCTGCCGGATTATGAAACACTGATTAAGGAAGGATTAATGCCTCTTTATGAGTGTTCGGATGAATATGTCAGAAGAGAACTGGATGCTTTATTTGATTTGTGTCAGCGTTATAAAAACGAAGCAAACCGTATTGGTAGAGCTGATGTTGCTGAGATGTTGTCTCATATCCCGATGCAGGGAGCACGTACGTTAAAAGAAGCGTTCCAGTTCTTCAGAATTCTGCATTATGCTTATTTGTTGGAAGGCGGCTATCAGATTGTCGGGGGTAGAATTGATAAAATCTTTTATCCATACCTGAAAAAGGATCTGGATGAGGGGATTTTGAATCAAGAAAGTGCATTGGAGCTGGTCAGAGATTTCTTTTTATCATTTAATGTTGATAGTGATTTCTATGATGGTGTTCAGCAGGGAGACAATGGTCAAAGTATTGTGCTTGGTGGTCTGGATGAGAATGGTCATGACTGTTTTAATCTGCTTTCTGAGCTGTGTTTAAAAGCTTCAAAAGAAAATCATCTGATTGATCCTAAAATCAACCTTCGTGTTTCTAAAAAGACCCCTTTATCTGTGTATGAACTGGGTTCTGAATTAACGAAGGAAGGCCTGGGTTTCCCTCAGTATTTGAATGATGATGTGATGATTGAAGGGCTTGTACAGAAAGGCTATGATTTCAAGGATGCCTGTGATTATTCCGTTGCGGCATGCTGGGAAATTATTATTCCAAAAAAAGGATTTGAAGTAGTCAATATTGGTGCATGTTCATTTCCTAAAGTTCTGGAAAAAACGTTGCATACAAAAGAGTTTGATTCGTTTGAAGAGTTATTAAGCGAATATCGTCATCAGATACATTTGGAATGTGACGCAATTACGTCAACCTATCACAATGTTTATTTTGTACCATCCCCATTGATGGAAGCATCATTGGATGTTCAGTATAAGAACTTTGGGATTCATGGCACAGGATTATCAACAGCAGTGGATTCATTGAGTGCAGTTCATGAAATAGTGTATCAGTCAAAGCAATTGTCGCTGAAAGATCTGGTAAAAATTGTGGATGAAGACTTTGAAGGCTGTCCAGAACTTTTGCATCAGCTGCGTTATAGAACACCTAAAATGGGACAGAATCATGAGTGGACAGATGCTTTGGCTAAAGATGTCCTTCACTGGTTCTGTGACGCATTGAAAGACAGAAGAAATGAGTGGGGCGGTATTTATCGTGCAGGGACAGGTACAGCAATGTTTTATCTGGATCATGCAGCTGAAATTGGCGCTTCATGCGATGGCAGAAGAAAAGGTGAACCGTTCAGTGCGAACTATTCACCAAGTTTATATGCCAAAATACCAGGTCCAGTGTCCATTCTGGAATCTTTTACAAAACCGGATTTGGTTGATGCGATGAATGGAGGTCCATTGACACTGGAATTTTCATCTTCCATGTTTGTGAATGAAGACAGCATTCGTAAGATTGCTTTGTTTGTGAAAGCTTTTGTCGATAAAGGAGGACACCAGCTGCAATGCAATTCAGTCAGTTTATCTGATTTAAAACAGGCACAGATCACACCAGAGAGATATCGTCATTTGATTGTCAGAATCTGGGGATGGAGTGCATATTTCATTGAATTAGATCAAGAATTCCAGAATCATGTGATTGCTCGAGCAGAATATCAGCTTTAAGTGTGTGTTTTCTGATTTTAAAATGAACAGCTAAATCAAAACAGAAGATTCAATTGGAAGCTTTAGCTTGGTTTGAATGAAATTTTGATATAAAAAACAAGTGAGTAATCTACTCACTTGTTTTAAAGTTTTGAAAATGATAAAGGATTCTTGCAAGGATTTTGATACCTGCCAGATAGTCATCGGTACTGATCCATTCTCTTTGATTTGAATTCTGTTCAGGAAGATTGCAGGATGGTCCAATACCTACGCACTGACAGTTTCCATAAAGGATTGGAAGACGAATGTCACTTCCACCATGGTACTGATGAACAAATTCTTTAATGCCGGTTTCATCCTGGATATGCTTTTGAATCATCTGTACAAAAGGTGAGTCTGTCTCAACAATTGCAGGACTAGCGCGAAGCGGTCCTTTTTCAATGGTCAGTTGAGAGAATTCCATAAGTGAAGAAGATTCTATTTTGTCTTTTAAAAACTGTTTCATCTGTGAAATCACTTCGTTCAAAGTGAGTGGGAAAAAGAATCGCATTCGGACTTTCATTTCTGCCTTTTGACAGATGCCTCCATATCCTGCATTGGATGTTATAGAACCAATGTTCAAAATGAAGGAAGGTTCATTTTTAAAACTGCCAAAATCAAAACGATGCCTCTTTCTCATAAGTTGATTGAATTCTTCCAGCCATAACGCTATCTGAGAAATCAGGATACTGGCATTTGTCCCTGTATCAAGATCATCATGCTGTCTGCCAGGTTTTCCAGTGACAGAAATGTTCAAGTCAACAGCTCCCAAAGAGATATTTTTGATTTCTGCAAAACCATGTCCTGTCTCAGCTGGATGAAGATAGATACCGTAATCTGCTCGATAACCTTTGGCAAGTGCTGAAAGTGTTCCTGCTGCACCTCCATGTTTTCCTAAGACAGAAAGCACTGTGCAGTTAAACGGAAGAGTTTTCAGGTGTTTTTTAACAAATTTCAATGCATACAGCATCATCGCAATTCCACCTTTATCATCACTGGAACCAAGTCCATAGATTTTTCCATTGCGGATTTCAGCTTTGTATGGATCATCAAAATGGCCAAAATATTCTTCGCTTTCAGTATCGATATGTGCAAAAAGCAGCAAAGATGGGCAGTCTGAATTGCTTTTAGATACACCTGCAACATTGTAAGCTTCAGGATGAAATGGATTGTCAAGAGGACAGTAGTCATCCAGATTCAGGCATCGTTCATCAATGCCTTTAAAAGAAGATACTTCAAATCCAAGTTCCTTCAGTTCTTTTTCAACAAAAGTCTGAGCTTTAGTTGCTTTTCCATCACTGCTTTCAAGTTCAATCAGGTTCATCAAACCTTGAATCAATTCATCTTTTGATTGTTCAATATCATTTAAGATTTTATTCAACATACTATCACTTCCATAAACTATTATATACGATTTATAAAAAAGAAAAAGCTGTGTTGACACAGCTTTTAGAATGCTCGACTTGCACGTTCAAGTTCGTTGATGCGAAGAACATCTTCCAGTGCTTCTGCTACAGAATCTACGATTTTTGTTGCGTATTTTTTGACTTGTGGTGTAGCTGTTGACATGCAGTAACTGTATTTTGCGGCAAAAAACATGGAAATGTCGTTCTGGTTGTCTCCGCACACGGCAACTTCATGTTCATCAATACCATACATTTCTGCCAGGCGTCTTACTCCATGACCTTTGTTGATGCCGGGACGCATGAATTCAATGTTGACGCTTCCGGATGCATAGATATCATAATAACGATCAAACATTTCTCTTAATCGCTCAATCCATTCATGGAGTTTCTCAGGGTCTTTGACATTGACGTGAAGACTTGTAATATCCGGTTTAGTACGGTCATTGATGTGTTCAAGCAGGGTCATATCAGAAACGCTGTGATTTGGATTGCTTATGAATTTCTGTTTCAGCCATGAATCTTTTCTGCCAAGGAAATAATTGTGACTTAAATCTGTACCAATGACTTCCAGTTCATCATCATATTCAGGTTTAATCAGCTCTTCTGCAACAATGCGTACAATGTGACGTGCAGGATGATTGTGCTCAATCAGACAGTCGTCTTTGACAATTGTACAGGCATTGATTCCGATTGAGTCAAACTTGAATCCCAGTTCTTCCATTAAGACATAGGAAAAATCGTGGTGACGTCCGCTTGCAGTGGCAAATCGTCCACCTTGTGCCATAAAACGATGAAGAGCTTCTTTGTTGGCATCGCTGACGTAATTGCCGTTGACAGGCTGAGGCATAATGAAAGTTCCGTCTAAATCAGTTACTAAGAGTTTAATCATGAGTATTCTCCTTATCTTCCAGGGCAGTCTTTGCGACTTCTGCAAAAATATGCATGGCTTCTTTCGGGTATTGTCCGCTTGCGGTTTCTGCTGTCAGCATGATGGCAGCAGCTCCATGATAGACAGCGTGATACACATCAGAGACTTCTGCACGAGTAGGTACAGGCTGGTAAATCATGGAATTCAGCATTTCGGTCACGACCATGTATTTTTGGCTGTGCTGATGACATAGCTGTTCAATCTGTTTCTGAATGTGCGGCAGTTGAATCAGACCACAGGCATTTCCCAAGTCGCCACGAGCAAATACCAGACAATCGCAATGATGCATCATTTCTTCCACATGTTCTACACCGACCATGTTTTCAATTTTAGCGTAGAGTTTTAAATCATCCAGATCAAGAGAATGAAGTATCTCTTTGATTTTCAGCAAATCTTGTTTTGAGCTGACAAAAGGCTGCATGATGGACGTTACTCTAAACGTCTTGGCATTTTTTAAATTCTCAAGATCACTTTCTGTAAAAAGAGAACCTAAGATTTGTTTTCCTTGAATCATGACACTTTTTCTGGTTTTCAGTTCTGTGCCAAATCGCACAAGACAATGCAGTTCATGATCTGAAACTTCAAGAACCTGCATCTGAATTTTACCATCATCCATCAACAGGATATCATTGACTTCAGCATGTTCAAAGATGGGCTGAGGAAGAGTGTCTGCATTGAATGTGATGTGTGAATCTTTTTCAAAGTGCAGGGGCATGGAATTGAGAGTTCTGAGTTCTGGTCCACGCATATCCATCATGAGATCGGCTTTGATTTTAAGATGGTCACATGCCTGATGAAATGCTTGTATCCAGTCTTTTCTCTCTTCCAGATTGCAATGTGACAAGTTCAGGCGCATGCCTGTCATACCGGATTTGAGCAGATCTTCTATGATTTCTGTTGTACAGCAGCTTGGCCCAAGTGTACCGTAAATTTCAAGATTCATCTTGATCACCCGAAAGTATTGTATCACAGGCAAAAGAAAATGGGTATTTCTACCCATGGATGTCAATAAAGTTTTTGAGTGCGCCAATCAGATTGGCATCGTTGTTGTAGGCACAGGCAACGATTTGAGGCTTGTGGACTGCAATGTAATTCGGCATATGCTCGAATGCATTGGTAACAGCATCGGATAAAGCCTGAATGAAAAGTTCCTGTTTTGAAATGCCTCCACCAATGCAGATTCTTTCAAGATCCAGTATCGATTGAACGGTAAAGATACCAGATAAGAAATGATGAATGTATTGATCAAAGACCTGTTGAGCATCATTATCCTGATTTTCAAGGCTCAGGAAAAAATCTTTTCCAGTAATGGAATCTACAGGAATCTGTTTTCTGTCTGCATAAGGGCGCAGCAGTCCGAAAATGCCATTGCTTGTGTTGAATAAAGAAGAAGCAATGTTTTTGGAGTAATCTGTCAACATGCAGCAGAATTCTCCTGCAGAATCATGAATACCTCGATGTAATCTGCGATTTAAGATGATTCCGCCGCCAATTCCATATCCAACCAGCATCACTGCACCTGAATCTACATCTTTTAAATTCCCTAGCCAAAGTTCAGCTAAAGCTGCACATTTGCCATCGTTTTCAATCGCAACAGGCAGATGATAACGTTCAGTTAAAAGTGTTCCTAATGGAACATCGGTCATATAACGTGAGATTGCTCCACCTGTATGGACATGGCCAGTCTGGTTGTTGATTCTGCCTGGCATTGACATAGCAATACCAGAAATCCTATGAGAAACAGGAGCTACAATTTTATCCAGTGCAGCAGTAAACTCTTCAATGGAGTTTTTAGGTGTAGGGACAGAACCAGTAGAAAGAAGTGTACCGTCTTCATGAAGAAGACCATATTTGATTGCGGTTCCTCCTACATCAATACTTAAATAGGTTTTCATACGTTGCCTCATTTCAATGCAAAGCCATCTTTGAAGGCATTTCCAACTTTGTTTCCTAAGACAACATAGGCATGATTGCATGAATCATAAGCAATTGGCTGCAGTTTTGCAGGGTCAATCACACCCTCTGTCAAAACCGATTCATCAGCAGATACATTAACAATTTCTCCCAGCATCAGCTCAGACTCTTCATCATAGCTGAGCAGTTTGCATTCCAATGTCATCGGCAGTTCATTGATGATAGGAGCATCAACGTGTTCACTCTTCGTGGCTGTCCATCCTGTATGAGAGAATTTATCAGGCTGCTTATTTCCTGAGACAACACCGACATAATCACATGGAACCACTTGACTTGCCACAGCCATGGAAACTGTATAAGCTTTTCGATTCAGGATATTTTCTGCCGTTTTGTGTCTTTTGTCGACATAAATGGCAATCTGATTGACATCTGACATGCAGCCCCATGCAGCGTTCATGGCATTGGGAGTATCATCTTCATTGTAAGTTGCAAGAATCAATACGGGTTGTGGATACATCCATGTTTTAGGTCCAAAGTTCTTTCTCATAAAAACCTCCGTTGTTTTTCTTATTGTATCATAGTTCCACGAATGCTGAAAATCTTTGATGCATCAGGATAACCGTGATATAGTATACAAAAGGATGTGAGAGTATGTTGATTGGTATTTTAGCTGGCTGGTCGATTATGGTTTTTGGAGCCTATGCTTATTGTATTATGACTGGTTTTGATCCAATGTTTTATCTGTGGCTTGCCTTTGCAATCATAGGAGGAATCTTTCTGTGCATGGATGGATTTGATTTCTTTACAGGAGCACCATCAAAGCATGGACCGGTGCATGTATCCATTGAACATGCAAAACAGGGCGTGAGAAACAAAAGAGCGGAAGCATCTAAACATGGAATTGTTTCAGATCTACTGGCTTACATGACAGTTCCTCTTCTGATCTGTCTGCTTCTTGAATATTTTGTCTTTTAACCGGGAAGCCGGTTTTTCTTTTTGATCTGTGCATATGATGTACAGGTGATAAAATGAAACGAAAAATCATATTCATTGTCTATTGCATTGGATTGTTGATTGCAGTGCTGTATCGAGGGCATATCACAAAAACATTTGCATTGATGATGGATCAGAATCTGAAAGGTACAGTGATTGTGTTGGATGCAGGACACGGAGGAAATGATCCAGGAGCCAGGGTGTCCGGACAGGATGAAGATGAAATCAATCTGGATGTGGTACTGAAACTGGCTGATTATCTGGAAAGGGCAGGTGCAGAAGTGAGACTGACAAGAACAGAAGATATTGATTTATCAGATGAGGGTGCAAACAATATAAAACGTTCTGATCTGCAGCATCGTGCTGAAATATTGAATGCAGAAGATGTAACTCTGTTCATCAGCGTTCACTGCAACACAAGTGGCGATCAAAGATGTCAGGGATCACAGGTGTATTATCGGATCAATGACGGGATTTCCAAGAAACTTGCCGATACCATTCAACTGCAGATGAAAGAAGTAACTGCAAGCAGATATATTCCAGCATCTGGAGATTTCTACCTTTTAAATGAAACTGATAATTTAGGTGTCCTTGTTGAAGTTGGATTTCTTACAAATCATCAGGATTTAGCTCAATTAAAGACAGAAGACTATCGTGAAGAGCTCGCATTCAGTATATATAAAGGAATCAGTCAATTCCTTGAAAAATTATTTTAAAAAGTTTAAAAAAGTTGTTGACAGGAGTATTGTGTTCTGGTATTATAACTAAGCATTCGATGGAAGCTTATGGGCCTGTAGCTCAGGTGGTTAGAGCGCACCCCTGATAAGGGTGAGGTCGTTGGTTCAAGTCCATTCAGGCCCACCATCGAATTGAATATACAAATGGG
>JAZRUQ010000022.1:0-4604 GCA_045652605.1 Erysipelotrichaceae bacterium | reverse complement strand
CTTTTACCATTTCAGGGTCCAGTGCAGATGTTGGTTCGTCAAACAGCATCACATCTGGTTCCATTGCGAGCGCACGCACAATCGCAAGACGCTGCTTCTGTCCACCAGAGAGCTTTCTTGGATATTCATTGGCCTTGTCTTCAAGCCCAATCATTTTTAACAGATTCATCGCTTTTTCTTCTGCATCCTTTTTGGAAATTTTCTTTTCAAGGACAGGTGTAATGGTAATGTTTTCAAGCACAGTCAGATGCGGAAAAACATTAAAGTGCTGGAAAACCATACCAATCTTCTGACGATGTTTTGCCAGATTGATTTTTTTATCTGTGATGTCCACACCTTCAAAAATAACCTGACCTGAAGTAGGTTCTTCCAACAGATTCAGACAACGCAGGAAAGTTGACTTCCCTGAACCAGAAGGTCCCAGAATTGTCACAACTTCACCAGGATAGATTTTTTCATTTACCCCTTTGAGCACTTCCAGTGATTCAAAGTTCTTTCTCAGGTTTTTTACTTCAATTAATGGTTTAGTCACTGACAGCCAGTCTCCTTTCCAACAGACTTACTGCCTTTGAAAGCAATGAAGTCAGAACATAATAGATAATCGCAATCACAAACAGTGGCTGCCATGTTAAGAAATATGTACTTTGCAGTACAATACGAGTCTTCATCAATTCATTGATATAGAATGTTGATGCCAAAGAAGTTTCCTTGATCATCATGATAAATTCATTCCCCAATGCAGGAAGAATGTTTTTGATTGCCTGAGGCATAATGATACGAATCATCACATTGAAATTTGACATCCCCAAACTCTTGGCAGCTTCAGTTTGACCTTTGTCAACTGCCTGAATTCCAGAACGGATAATTTCAGCAATGTATGCACTGGAGTTGATGACCAGTGATAGAGTAATGTAAAAATAAACAGGCAAATCCAGAGCCTTGATGGCAGGTGACATTTCAGGTACAAACAGATAGAAAATATACAGCTGTACTAACATTGGTGTTCCACGAATGATACCAATATAAAATGATGCAGGTGCAGAAATCAGCTTGAATTTAGACATTTTCAGAATTGAAACCAATGTTCCAAGCAATGATCCCAGCAGTACAGTAATGAAGGCAAGCTCCAGTGTTCCAAGCGTACCTTCCAAGAATAATTCTCTATATTTCCATCCAACCTCAAAAATTTCAGTTAGAAATGACATGATTAATCCTCAAATTCAAGACCAAGTTCTGCTGCCAGGGCCTTTGCATCTTTTGACCACTGATCAAACAGCTGTTCTTCTTCAACTTTTACAAGGATTTCATTGATTTTTTCAATCAGTTCAACTTCACCCTTCTTGACTGCCAATACGTTGCCATCATGCAGACTTTCTGCAGTTGTATCAAATTCTACTGTTGAACGAACAATTTCAGGATTTGCATTTGCATAAGCATCCATCTGTTCACAGCTGCAGGCAAATGCTTCTACCTTGTCAGTCTTCAACATCAATACAGCAGTTGTCAAGTCAGCCACCAGCTGAAGATCAGCGTCACTGATTTGTTCATTGACATAGCTTTCCTGAAGAGATCCAGGCTGTGCAACAATTTTTAAACCAGCAAAATCAGCCAATGTCTTGTACTGATCTACTTTATCAGCCTTTACCATCAGCCCCTGACAAGCAGCTTCACCGCTCTTGTTGTAACCGATAGAAAGTTCAAATGACTGGTCACGGTCTTCTCTCCATCCAAAACCAGAGATGGCAATATCAGCCTGTCCCAGATCCACTGAAGACAGAACCATACCAAAGTCCATCGCTTTGATTTCCAGTTCAACACCCAGCTGTTCAGCAATGTACTTTGCCAGTTCAATGTCAGATCCTACATACTGTGCCTGACCTGATTCTTTTGGATTGATAAATTCCTGAGGTGCATAGTCTGGTGAAGTAGCCAAAACCAGTTTCCCCTTCTGCAGAATTTCTTCCAGTTTGTTTGCAGGAGCTGGTCCAGCTGGTTCAGTTGCTGAACCACATCCAGCAAGAAGCATCATAGCGGCGATCATCGCCAACATCAATTTCATCATCTTTTTCATGTTCTTTTCCTCTTTTCTTTCTTTTCTAATGTATTGGAACTTTGTAAATCTTTTAAATCATTTATTCGTCGATCTTCAAGCATTCAAATCACCCCTTAAAATAAAAACGCCGACTCTAAATTCTAGAGACGACGTCAGATTCATCGCGGTACCACCCTAGTTGTCTGAACACATCAGACCACCTCATTCTTTAACGCAGATTCACGTGAATTCCTACTGAGTTCAGAATCCCTTCTCCCAAATGCGTTTCGCCGGTGTCCTTGCCGCAGGGCTTCCACTCTGCCCCTGCTCGCTGATGGTGTTCAACGGGTACTCTTTTGATCCTTGAATTTATGTGAGTATTCTACTCTCAATCAAGTACAGTGTCAACCGTTTAAACAAAAGATTTTTCTGAAAATTTCTTACATTTTTTCGAGGAATGCCTTGTAACCTCGATAGCCTTCATACACATCACCTTTGGATACTACTTCCCATGGTGCATGCATGTTCTGAACTGCAATACCAGCATCAATAACATCCATGTTCAGATTAGCCAGAATGTAGGCAATTGTTCCGCCTCCACCCTGGTCAACACGTCCCAGCTCAGCAGTCTGGAACTGCACATCAGCTTCTTCCATTGCCTTGCGCAATTCAGCGATAAATTCAGGACTAGCATCATTGCAGCCGCTCTTGCCGCGTGATCCAGTGTATTTATTGAAACAGATACCGCAGCCAAAGAAAGCCGTATTCTTGATTTCATTGACAGATGGATAGTTTGGATCATAAGCTGCAGAAACATCGCTTGAAAGCATTTTAGATGCAGCCAGTGTACGTCTGAGTTTCAGATCACTGTAATCTTCAGATAATGCCAGCATTTCAGCAATCGCATTTTCAAAGAAACGTGACTGCATACCTGTAGCACCAATTGAACCTACTTCTTCCTTATCAACCAGAATGCAGCAGGAAGTCTTGGTAGGTGCAGTTACATCCAATGTCGCCATCAATGATGTATAAGCACAGACTCTGTCATCGTGACCATAACCAATCACCATACTGCGATCCAGACCATAGTCACGAGCCGCACCTGCAGGAACGATTTCCAGTTCAGCACTGATGAAATCATCTTCTTCAATGTTGTAAGTTTCCTTCAGCAGATTCAAAATCGCAGTCTTGACTGGATCTTTATCTTCATCTTTTGCAGGAATTGATCCTACCAGCACATTCAGATCTTCACCTTCAACCACTTTAGCTCCCGGTTTCTGCATCTGATCTGAAGACAAATGAATCAAAAGATCACTGATTCCTACAACAGGATCACTGTCCTTTTCGCCGATTACGATGTTCAGCTTTGTACCATCTTTCTTGCAGACAACACCATGAATTGCCATTGGTGTAGCTACCCACTGATATTTCTTCACACCACCGTAATAATGAGTATCCATCAGAACCAGTCCATGGTCTTCATACAGCGGCTTCTGTTTCAAATCCAGACGAGGTGAGTCAATATGTGCCCCCAAGATGTTCATCCCTTCAGACAGTGGTTTCTTCCCCATCACAAACAGACACAGATTCTTGTCACGATTGTTGACATATACCTTGTCACCTGCATTCAATTTTGTGCCAGACTTAATCAGATCATTCAAATCCACAAATCCATATTTCTTTGCGATTTCAATGGCTTCAATTGTACATTCTCTTTCTGTCTTGCAGTCAGAAATATACTTTTTATAACCTTCATTAAATTCAAAACAAGCTTTCATTTCAGCTTCATTGTATTTTTCCCAAACAGTTTTCATAATTTAAATCCTCCGATACTTATCATACACCAATTCGTTCAATACTGCAAAAAAGAAACAACTCAACGTTGTTTCTTTCGTTTACGATCATTTGCGATCCATTCGTCCAAAGACAGGGGCACATAGTCACTGTACCCGCAGAAACAGTTGATCATGTGACATGGGATCGTTCGTTTACCGCCACCTACTGCATCAACTTCAGTTTCTTCAATCAGTTTCTGAATCTTCAGCATCAGCTGTTCATCCGGTGTGTCATGCACATGTCCATACAACATATAGGACTTTGGTTTTCCATCATCATCCAGGCGATACTGATAATTATAAAAAGGCATTGGATAATGCGACAGAATGACTTTACGCCCTTCATCTGACAGTTCTGCATACTGCTTAACCCATTCAAAACGATCCAGATTAAAATTCTTATCTTTCAAAAAGCGGTCATGATTGCCTTGAATCAGAAACAGTTTTCCATTTAAGCGACGAAGAACTTCATTGGTTTCTTCACCCTTGCCCCAGGAAAAATCTCCAAGAATAACCACTTCATCATTCTTTCTGACTTTCTGATTCCATCGTTCAATCATTACTTCATTCATTTCCTCTACGGTATCAAAACCACGCTTATCCATCGCAACATTCAATACTGCATGAAAAAAATGACAATCCGCAATATAATAACGCATGAACATATCACCTCAACGCGTTCATCATAACACAAAAGAGGGTTCCTTGTCGAACCCTCTATCTCTATGGCTAATTGA